>JBCKUK010000005.1:0-69746 GCA_038924905.1 Methylophilaceae bacterium
CGAGGGCTTTTTCTTTTGTAATATCAATTCATTGAATTGGTTGATATAATAGGCGTATCTGTTGGAAAAAATTGATGGGCGTTAAGCCCATTTTTTGTTTCTGTTGCTTATGTATAAGGCTGGCGTATGCAAGATTTGCACACTTTGTTGGAGCGTTCGGTGACGAGCCTTGGTTACGAAATGGTTAACCTGGAGGTGTCCAATCGCGGCAAATTGTTGCGTTTATATATCGATAAGCCCGAAGGTGTGAATATTGATGATTGTGTGCTTGTTAGCAATCAGTTGAGCAATTTGTTGGCAGTAGAAAACGATATTGATTATGACCGGCTTGAGGTTTCTTCACCGGGATTGGATCGCGTGTTGAAAAAAGCTGCGGATTTTGTACGATTTACCGGTGAGCGAGCGCAAGTGAAATTACGCGTGCCGGTTGAGGATAGAAAGAACTTTGTAGGCATATTACGCGGGTTGGAGCAGGGCGAGCTTTTAATTGAGTGTGAAGGTTTGGTGCAAAAAATCGCACTGACTAACATTGATAAAGCACGTTTGAGTCCTGAATTTTAAACCCGGAATTTTAGGCGGAGATTGAAATGAGTCGCGAAATATTACTGTTGGTTGATGCTTTGGCGCACGAAAAAAACGTGGCCAAAGATGTCATTTTTATTGCTCTGGAATTGGCATTGGCTTCTGCCACCAAGAAACGTTTTTCTGGCGATGCCGACGCTCGCGTCGAAATTGATAAGGAAACTGGCGAATACAAATCGTTCCGTCGCTGGCAAGTTATGGCAGACGAGGCTTTAGAAAACTCTGCTGCACAGATTTCACTGACCGATGCCAAGCTACGCTACCCCGAGATTGAAGAAGGCGATTATACTGAGGAGCCACTGGAATCCGTCGAGTTCGGCCGTATCGGCGCGCAGGCAGCCAAACAGGTTATTCTGCAAAAAGTGCGTGAGGCCGAGCGCGAGCAGATTCTGGGTGATTTTTTAGCACGTAATGAACATTTGGTTACCGGCGTCATCAAGCGTATGGAAAAAGGTAACGCCATTATCGAAGTAGGCCGCATCGAGTCTTTATTGCCACGCGAGCAAATGATCCCGAAAGAGAATTTGCGCGTGGGTGACCGTGTGCGTGCCTTTGTGTCGCGCATTGAGCGCGGTGGCCGCGGCCCACAATTGATACTCTCGCGCATTGCGCCAGAGTTCCTGTCTAAATTATTCGAATTGGAAGTACCGGAAATCGAAGAGGGTTTGCTTGAAATTAAGGCAGCTGCACGCGATCCGGGCTTACGATCAAAAATTGCGGTCAAAACCAATGACCAACGCTTGGACCCGGTGGGCACCTGCGTTGGTATGCGCGGCTCACGCGTGCAGGCCGTTACTGGCGAACTTGCCGGTGAGCGCGTGGACATTGTGTTGTGGTCAATGGAGCCAGCGCAATTTGTGATTAACGCCATGGCGCCTGCTGAAGTTTCCAGCATTGTTGTAGATGAAGACGCACACAGTATGGACGTAGTGGTGGATGAAGAACAATTGGCGCAAGCGATTGGCCGAAATGGGCAGAATGTCCGGTTAGCCTCCGAACTTACCGGCTGGACATTGAACATTCTGACCGAAGAAGAAGCCGCGAAGAAACACGAGGAAGAATATACCAGCACCCGCCAGCTGTTTATAGACAAGCTGGATGTGGATGAAGAAGTAGCCGATATTCTGGTACAAGAAGGCTTTGGAACCCTGGAAGAAATTGCCTATGTGCCAATAGCCGAAATGTCTGAAATTGATGCATTCGATGAGGACACGATTAATGAACTGCGCAAGCGTGCGCGTGCCGCCCTGTTGACTGAAGCAATTGCCAAGGAAGAAAAAGTTGAAGAGGCTTCCGAGGATCTGCTGACCATGGAAGGCATGGACGAAGCAACTGCGCACAAACTGGCCTCCAAGGGCGTTTCAACTATGGAAGATCTGGCTGATTTGGCAGTGGATGATTTGGTAGAGCTGACCAATATGGATGCAGAGCGCGCCAAGACATTAATCATGACGGCGCGTGCGCCATGGTTTGTATAGAATTTTGCAAAAGCAGATTTTTGATGAACCAAGCTTAGCGTTAGATGTGTAAGAAATAACTGGAGAGTAGCGGGATGGGAAAATCAAGTGTAGCGGAATTCGCCAGTGAATTAGGGCTGCCAGCAGAGCTATTGCTGGAGCAGCTGAAGGATGCTGGCGTAAATAAAGCTGCGCTAGCTGACGAGCTGACCGAGCAGGATAAAACCTCTTTATTAGAATACTTGCGTAAGGAGCATGGCGGCCAGGCTCCAAAGAATAAAATTACGTTGACCCGCAAGCATGTAACCGAAATCAAAAAGTCTGATAGCACTGGTAAGGCATGTACAATTCAAGTGGAAGTACGTAAAAAGCGCGTATTGGTTCGAAGAGAAATTGGCACTGAGGATGCATCGTCAGATTTGCCGGTAGCAGAACCCGAATCATTGGTTTCAGAAGTGCAAGCCGAAAAATCTTCAAAAATCTCAACCGAAACCACAGTTGCAGAGCTGGAAGCAGCCGAATCAACCCCTGATAAAACAGCCGCTAAAACAAAAATTACCGGTAAGAATCTGCTAAGTGCTGAGCAAATAGCAATGCGTGAGCAGGAAGCAAACCGACACGCTAATTTAGTTGCCCTACAAACAGAAGAGGTCCGTAAGAAGCAAGAGCTGGAACAGAAAAAGCTGGAGGAAGAGGCAGGGGAAGCTGCTGCTTTAGCTGTAGCCGCACCCAGCAATCTTTCTGAGGGTACATTGCATAAGCCAACCGCCAAAGGGACAACTAAAGGCGATGCGAAACCTGAGAAGAAAGGCAATAAGGATAAAGAATGGACTGATGCAAACAATAAAAAACGCGGGTTTAAGAGTCGCGGTGATGTAGGCATAGGCCAAGGCTGGCGTGGGCACAAGAACAAAGTTAAGTCGCACAAAAAGGGCGATGACGATGCTCAGCATGCCTTTAATGTGCCTACCGAGCCTGTGGTGCATGAGGTATTAGTGCCAGAAACGATATCGGTGGCAGACTTGGCGCACAAGATGGCAGTTAAGGCCGGTGAAGCAATCAAGGTGCTGATGGGCATGGGCATGATGGTTACTATCAATCAGGTACTGGATCAGGAGACGGCGATTATTGTGGTTGAGGAAATGGGCCATACCGCTATCGCTGCTGCAGCGAATGACTCCGAAACCTTCCTTGACGACGGCGAGCATGTCGAAGCCATTTTTGAGACGCGTCCGCCCGTGGTTACGGTCATGGGTCATGTCGACCATGGCAAAACCTCGCTATTGGATTACATACGTCGCAGTCGCGTAGCCTCAGGTGAAGCTGGCGGTATTACGCAGCATATCGGCGCCTATCACGTCGAAACCCCTCGTGGCATGGTCACTTTTCTCGACACCCCAGGCCATGAAGCATTTACCGCCATGCGTGCCCGTGGCGCAAAAGCTACCGATGTGGTGATTCTTGTTGTAGCAGCTGACGATGGCGTCATGCCGCAAACGATTGAGGCAATTCATCATGCCAAAGCCGGTAACGTGCCGCTGGTTGTTGCCATTAACAAAATTGACAAGCAAGGCGCAAACACGGAGCGCGTGAAGCAAGAGCTGGTTGCACAAGAGGTGATTCCTGAAGATTTTGGTGGCGACACCATGTTTGTTGAGGTCTCAGCCAAGACTGGTCAGGGTATTGATAATTTGCTGGAAGCCGTCTTGTTACAAGCTGAAATCCTGGAGCTGAAAGCACCAAAGAACACACCGGCCAAAGGCTTGGTACTTGAAGGCAGGCTGGATAAGGGTCGTGGCCCGGTTTCTACTATTTTGATTCAATCCGGCACCTTGAAGCGTGGCGACATGCTTTTGGCCGGCTGTGCATTTGGCCGTGTACGCGCCATGCTGGATGAAGCCGGCAATGAAATTAAGGAAGCAGGCCCTTCTATTCCGGTTGAAATTCTGGGTCTAGCCGATTTGCCAAATGCGGGCGAAGAGGTGATTGTGCTCAACGATGAGCGCAAAGCGCGTGAAATTGCCTTGTTCCGTCAGGGCAAATTCCGTGATGTGAAGTTGGCTAAAAAGCAGGCTGCCAATCTGGAAAATATCTTTGAAAATATGGGCGAAGACGAAGTCAAATTGCTGCCAATGATTATTAAATCAGACGTGCAGGGTTCCTACGAGGCGCTAGCCACTTCGCTACAAAAACTATCTACCGATGAAGTTAAGGTGAATATTATCCATACCGGAGTGGGCGCGATTAGCGAATCCGATGTCAATCTGGCCGCAGCATCCAAGGCCGTGGTTATTGGCTTCAACGTGCGTGCAGACGCGGGCGCACGCAAGTTGATCGAGAGCTCAGGCGTTGATGTGCGCTACTACAACATTATTTACCAGGCAGTGGATGAGATAAAAGCTGCGCTGAGTGGCATGCTGGCGCCAGAACAAAAAGAAAACGCGATTGGGCTGGTCGAAATTCGCGAAGTCTACCGCATTTCCAAGGTGGGCGCGGTGGCTGGCTGCTATGTACAAGACGGCGTTATCAAACGCAACTCTAAAGTGCGCGTACTGCGCAGCGATGTGGTGATACATACCGGCGAACTGGATTCGCTCAAGCGCTTTAAAGATGACGTCAAGGAAGTCAAAGCCAACTTCGAATGCGGGCTATCACTGAAAAACTTCAACGAAATCGAAGTGGGCGATCTGCTGGAAGTGTTCGAAGTTGTTGATATCGCCAGAAAGCTCTAAGTCCATTTAAATGGCTAAAGATTTCTCACGCAGCGATCGTGTAGCGGAACAAATACAGCGCGAATTAGCGGATTTGTTGCAATTTGAGGTGAAAGATCCTCGTGTAGGCATGGTGACAGTGACTGAGGTTGAAGTCACAGGAGACATGGCACACGCCAAGATTTACTACAGTGCAAAGGCCGGTACAGCTGAATTACAAGCCGGCCTGGAGAAAGCTGCCGGATTTCTGCGCGGTCAGCTGGCAAAGCGCATGTTGTTACGTACTGTGCCGCAACTGCATTTTATTTATGACGCCTCAGCTGACCGTGGCATGCGACTTTCCAAACTGATTGATGAAGCGCTCGCACCAGAAAATCTCATCGAAAAACAATCCCCAAGCCAATAGTCCCAAGGCATAAGTCTGGCGGCAACATTGATTTCAAAATCAGAGCAATTCAAAAGGATTAAACGCAAGGTTGATGGCGTGTTATTGCTGGATAAGCCAATTGGCTTGTCATCTAACCAAGCCTTACAGCAAGTCAAACGCCTCTATCAGGCAGCTAAAGCTGGTCACACCGGCAGTCTGGATCCTCTTGCGTCCGGTCTTTTGCCTCTTTGCTTTGGCGAAGCAACAAAATTTTCTCATTTTTTGCTGAATGCCGATAAAAGTTATCGCGCTCTAATCAAGCTTGGTAGCACAACCGCGACGGGCGATGCAGAGGGCGAGGTGCTGAGTGTCGCTACAGTCAACGTCACGCCTAAAGCGCTTAATTCTGTTTTAGAGCAATTTACCGGTGTTATCCAGCAGGTGCCGCCTATGTATTCCGCACTTAAGCATCAAGGCAAAGCGCTTTACGAGTATGCTCGCGCAGGCGTAGCCATTGGGCGTGCCGCACGCACAGTGACAGTTCACCAAATCACGCTTGAGCGTTTTGAGCAAGATGAAGTAGAAATCACAGTAAGTTGCAGCAAAGGCACTTACATTCGCACCTTGGCAGAGGATATTGGCCATGCGCTTGGCTGTGGCGCTCATCTGGCGGGCTTGCGAAGATTAAAGGCAGCACACTTCAGCCTGCAAAGCGCATTCAAGATAGAGCAATTGGAGGCAATGACGGCTGAACAGCGCGATCAAAGTTTACTGCCGATTGACGCATTGATAGAAAATTTACCACAGGTGCAGCTGGATAAGGACAGCGTTTTTTACTTGCTACAGGGTCAAGCGGTTTGGAAATCAGGGTTGAACATAAAGGGCTTTTTTCGACTATATTCAGAGAGTGGTAATTTTTTGGGATTAGGCGAACAAACCTCAGATGGGAAAATCGCACCTAAAAGGCTGCTTGTAACAAATGCATAAACAAAGCTCGTGAATAAAACCATGAAAAATCTTATATTTAACATACGAGTTGCTTGATAAACAAGGGCTTTAAGGTTAAAATGCGCGGTTCCAGATTAGGAGAAAAAGATGTCAATTACGACTGCTGAAAAAGCCAAAATTGTTGGCGATTATCAACAAGCAAAGAGTGATACCGGTTCCCCTGAAGTGCAAGTGGCACTGCTCTCAAGCCGCATTAATATGCTGGCTGAACACTTTAAAGTGAATATTAAAGATAACCATTCCCGTCGTGGTTTATTGGCTATGGTTAGCCAGCGTCGCAAGTTGTTGGATTATCTCAAACGCAAAAATGCTGACCGTTATCGCTCTTTGATTGAGCGTTTAGGTCTGCGTAAATAAATCCAGAATAAATTTAGCGCAATTATTTGTGAATATACGAAATAAGCCGAAAGAAAGGCGGAGTCGCGCTGCTTATCGGCTTTTTTGTTTGAAAAATATGAAAAAGGACAAAATTCTGTGAAAGCAATTAAAAAAACAATGACTTACGGTCAACATGAGTTGACTTTAGAAACTGGCGAGATTGCTCGCCAGGCTGATGGTGCGGTGCTGGTAAGTTTGGGTGACACCGTTGTTCTGGTGAGTGTGGTTGGTAAAACCGAAGTGAAAGCTGGTCAGGATTTCTTTCCATTGACTGTAGATTATCAAGAACGCACCTACGCTGCGGGCAAGATTCCCGGCGGCTTTTTCAAGCGCGAAGGCCGTCCTTCAGAGAAGGAAACGCTGACTTCTCGCTTGATTGACCGCCCTTTGCGACCACTCTTCCCGGAAGCGTTTTATAACGAAGTTCAGGTTGTCGCGACGGTAATGTCCTGCGACAGCGAAATTGATGCAGATATTCCGGCCATCATTGGCGCTTCAGCAGCCATGGCGATTTCCGGTATTCCATTCTATGGCCCGCTTGGTGCTGCGCGCGTGGGCTATATTGATGGTGAATACATTATTAATCCAACCGCAACGCAGCGCAAAGAGACTGAGCTTGATTTAGTCGTTGCCGCAACCGCAACCGCTGTGATGATGGTGGAATCTGAAGCGAAAGAATTACCTGAAGACGTGATGCTGGGCGCGGTTATGTATGGTCATGAGCAGATGCAGGCGGTGATCAACATGATTAACGAGCTGGCAGCAGAGGTTGGCAAAGAAGCGTGGGATTGGGTGCCGCCGGAAGAAAATACTGCATTAGTTGAAAAAATAAACAAAGCGGCAAGCGCTGATGTTAATGCGGCTTATCAAATTAAATCCAAAGGTGCGCGCTCTACAAAACTGGATGAAATCAAGAATCGTGTATTTGCTGAATTGATTACTGAAGTAACTTCTACTGAAGAAGCCAATGAAATCAAATCAATATTTCATAATCTGGAAGCCAAGGTCGTGCGCAGCCAAATTCTGAATGGTGAGCCACGTATTGATGGCCGTGATACGCGTACAGTGCGCCCGATTACCATTCGTACCGGAGTATTGCCGCGTACTCATGGCTCAGCGCTGTTTACTCGTGGTGAAACGCAAGCGTTGGTGGTTGCCACCCTAGGCACGGGTCGTGACGAACAAATGATAGACGCGCTAGAAGGTACATATACCGACCGTTTTATGCTGCACTACAATATGCCACCCTACGCTACCGGCGAGACAGGCCGTGTAGGCACACCTAAGCGCCGTGAAATTGGCCATGGCCGTCTGGCCAAGCGCGCGCTGATTGCTGTGCTACCTGCACAGGAAGAGTTCGGCTATACCATCCGTATCGTATCCGAAATTACTGAATCCAACGGTTCCAGCTCTATGGCTACGGTCTGCGGCGGTTGCTTGGCGCTAATGGATGCCGGCGTGCCGGTGAAGGCACATGTCGCCGGTATTGCGATGGGCTTGATTAAAGAAGGCAACCGCGTTGCGGTGCTAACTGATATTTTGGGCGATGAAGATCATCTGGGTGATATGGACTTTAAAGTGGCTGGTACAGAAAACGGCATCACAGCGCTGCAAATGGATATCAAGATTACCGGAATAACCTCGGCCATCATGGAAGTGGCGCTGTCACAGGCTAAAGAAGGCCGTATGCACATCCTGGATATTATGAAGAGTTCCATGGATCATTCACGTACTGAGCTTTCTGAGTTTGCCCCGCGTATCATTACCATGAAAATTAATCCGGGAAAGATTCGTGATGTGATTGGCAAAGGCGGTGCGGTGATACGTGCGTTGACCGAAGAGACTGGCGCTACCATTGATATTGAAGACGACGGCACGATTAAAATCGGCTGCGTCAATGCTGAAGCCGGTGAAGAGGCGAAAAAGCGTATTGAAGCCATTACTGCAGAAGTGAAAATTGGCCAAACTTATGAAGGCACAGTGATTAAGCTGCTGGATTTTGGCGCGATTGTTTCCTTGTTGCCGGGCAAAGATGGCTTGCTGCATATCTCGCAAATTGCACATCAACGCGTGAACGCCGTGTCTGATTTCTTGAAAGAAGGCCAGCAGGTAAAGGTAAAAGTGGTTGAGGCGGATGAAAAAGGCCGCGTACGTTTAAGTATGAAGGCTTTGATTGACCAGCCAGTGGCCGAAGAAAAGGCAGAAGCAGAATAGTCTGAATAAGATGGCTTGAATAAGACAGAACAGTAAATAAAAAAGGCCGGAAATTTTCCGGCCTTTTTGTTTGCAAGAATTTATTTGGCTACCTGTCTCTCGCGTATTTCATCCAAAGTCTTGCAATCAATGCATTGACTCGCCGTTGGCCGTGCTTCCAGGCGTTTAAGGCCGATTTCTACGCTACAGCTACTGCAATAGCCATATTCGCGCTGGTCAATCTTATTCAAAGTCTCATCAATTTTTTTAATGAGTTTACGTTCGCGGTCGCGGTTACGCAGCTCCAGCGCCATGTCAGACTCTTGGCTGGCGCGGTCATTGGGGTCAGCAAACATCGTTACTTCATCCTGCATGGTATGCACGGTGCGGTCGATATCTTGACTTAGCTCGGATTTCCAGTCGTTAAGAATTTTACGGAAATGGTCGAGTTGCTTATTATTCATGTACTCTTCATTGGCTTTTGCCTGATAAGGACTGAATTGTCGGGTGATTGCTTCGGTCATGATTGCTCGTCAGGGATAACCCCTTGTTGTTAATAAAAAAGCTTAATAAAAAGCTTCAGCAGAAAATTAAAGCAGGCAAGTTTACTACGAATAGGAATAATGTCTAGTAGGTATTTACATGCATTGTTTTTTGACGCGTGATGCTCGGCCAATACTAAGCGCTTAGGCGCCTCGCGGCATTTAGACTGTTTTTTCGCGCAATTCCAACGCCAGCAAGGTATTTTCCATTAGCGTGGCAACCGTCATTGGCCCAACCCCGCCAGGCACGGGGGTAATCCAGCTTGCACGTTGTTTGGCTTTGGCAAACTCTACGTCACCCGCCAAGCTGCCATCAGCTAAACGGGTGATGCCGATATCAACAACAATGGCGCCAGGTTTGATCCAGCCACCCTGAATTAGCCCAGGTTTTCCAGCCGCTGCGACAACAAGATCTGCACGCGCAACCGTGCCAGCCAAATCTTTAGTATGGCGATGGCAGCAAGTGACGGTGCAGCCGGCGAGTAGCAATTCCAGCGCCATAGGGCGGCCCACGTGGTTAGAGACGCCCACCACTACCGCATCCAGGCCCATAATCTCCAAGCCTGTTGTTTGCAGTAATTTGATCACACCAAACGGCGTACATGAGCGCAAAGTTGGCTGGCGCACGGCCAATCTACCGATATTGTAGGGGTGAAAGCCGTCCACATCTTTAGCCGGGTCAATTTTTTCGATTACATTTTCATCCTGGATTTGCGGTGGTAGTGGTGCTTGTACCAATATGCCATCCACTTCGTTATCTGCATTGAGTTGGTCAATTAACGCAAGCAACTCTACTTCGGTGGTAGTAGCGGGCAGATCGTAGGCAAGTGAACGGATGCCAACTTTTTCGCACGCCAGGCGCTTATTCCGCACATAAATGCTGGAAGCCGGATCTGAGCCAACCAATATGACTGCCAGTGTCGGCGCGCGCATGCCCAATGCAACCCGACTTTCTACGCGGGTTTTTATTTCATTTAGTATGTTGTCGGCAATCGCTTTGCCGTTAATAATTTGAGCGGGCATCGAAATAATTTTGTTGGTTAATCCGCTATTTTAACAGGCTATTCTGAAATATTAGAATTGACCGAAAGCTCTGATTACGTTATATTCTCCGCCCTCGGGGTGTAGCGTAGCCTGGTAGCGCGCCTGCTTTGGGAGCAGGATGTCGGGAGTTCAAATCTCTCCACCCCGACCAAATACTTTAAGATTGCCCGACAATCTGCCCGTAGCTCAACCGGATAGAGCACCAGCCTTCTAAGCTGGGGGTTGCAGGTTCGATTCCTGTCGGGCAGGCCAAGTTTCTGCAGTATCTGGTATCAACGGTTTTAAGTTTAATGGTGGCCGTAGCTCAGTTGGTAGAGTCCAGGATTGTGATTCCTGTTGTCGTGGGTTCGAGCCCCATCGGCCACCCCATAAATATCAATCACTTAGCATACAATTCTGTATTTCAATATTCCGTATTGCTACCATATTGCTACCTTTTGAGTTAACTCTCATGCATATAAAAAGCAGTAAATCCTAGCTATTGAATGCATATTAATACGCTATCCCATGAATATTCATTGATGATCAAATAAAAAAAGCAACCAAAGTCTCTCGGCCTTGGCTGCTCAGTATCAAGCAACAGTCACTCGAATTTCCTCGCGCGTCTTTCCCCTGTAAGCCTCCAAGTCGACACCAGCTAACGCCGGTACTTTCTTGTAGTCCACAGCACCAACCTTCCAGTACCGAGTGACTGACACGCCGTAGCCAGTTTCTCTGGAGTGCGTAGTCAGTTCGATGAGCTTGGCCTTCGCTATGTCAGCTTTGGCCTGCGCCTCGTCGATGACCGACCTCCATCCTTTATATGCCTCAGCGGCTTCGCGCCACTTACTATCCTCGCGCGTGCGGGTGTCTTGGTCAGTCAGCGGCGGCGCTGTGTCATTATCAAGAAAAGGCTGGAATGCATCCCAAGCTTCCCGGATACGGGCGAAGCTAATCTCGTCGGGCTCGATGAGGATGTTGATTCCATTCTTGCCATCGAACACGTAGAGATGCGCACGCCGTGCATGGCTCACCATCAACTGGTGCTGTACCTGCAAGCGGTAGTGCTCAGGAACAGTCCCGGCTTTCGCCGTCTGCCATAGCTCGGATACAGCGCCCTTGAACGGACACTTAATCTCGACCAGTGTGTCACCGGCTAGATTGATTCCATCCAGCGATGCCGAGTATTCACCATCGACTACCACTTGAGGCTGCATGATGAGTCCGATTTCCTCCTCGAAGGCTGCGCGAGCAACTGGCTCCATAGCTGATCCGTGACGCATCGGTGCGGTTTCTTCGACGACCTTGCGCCCAGTTTTGACCAGCCACAGCTCGTAGGGCGTCTGCCAGGGCGAGACGCCCAGTACGGCGGGTGTCTCGCTTGCATTTCGGTACTTGGCACGATGCTCATGCCACTCTGGCGATCCCTGTATGAGTTTGAATAGTGCGTTCATTATGCGGCCTCCTTATCTCGGTTGGATTCGAGCATGCGAATCACCCGGTTTACTTCCGCCTTTGGTATATGCGCCAGCTCGTCATAGCCGAAGAAGCCAAGCAGCTGGTTCTCGTCGGTAGCGGTTTCCTGAATCAGTTTTTTGATGTAGCGCAGCTGATTGACGGTGAGTAGTTCAGGGTTGCTGAAGCCGTTATCACGAGGTGGCAACGATTTAACCGGCCGAAGTGGGATCGGATTATTGTCAGTTCTGTCGGTGCCTATCCCCCGCGTATTATTTTCATCCTCTGTTGTCGTCGGCAGGTCTTCGCCAGCGTAGATATAAAGCCCCAAGCCATGCAGTGCGATGGCCTTGACCAGTGCCCTCATAATTGACGTGTTTATGTCGAAGGCAGTTGGCACAGCAATGGGATTATTGCGGCTATCCAGCACCGGGTGTATCTGGCTGAGTGTGACAGACTGCACGGTTACCGCCACTTCAACGAAGACGCCGAAGTCAGTTGCTTGATAGGGCAAGCCGCCAAAGCGGCATACTATCCAGCTGGCTGTTGGATCGGCCAGTCGTAGCTGTGCGACGGCGAACGGCCAGCTCAAGTAGCTGAACTGCCCCTTCTTTTCGATGTGCTCAGACACGTTGATGGCATTCAATTTTGCAAAGTAATTTTCCATGATTGAAACTCCTTAGTAGATAGAAACGAAAAAGCCCGATAGGGATCACCTACCGGGCTGTGGATGCCAGCTAACATGCTGGCGAGTGTTGCGACGCTGTCAGATTTATTGACCCCATCAGCCTCGCGGAAGAGTCTTATTGTTAGAAATGGTGGGGGGTACTAACCGACAAAACCGCCACAATTCAGGCGGCCAATGCCTCGGCCACCGGACTCGGTGCTACCTGCATCACGCCAAGCACGAAGTCAGCTGCCTTCTGCGCCGCACCGGCGGCTACGAAAATCAAGCGCTTGTCTTGTTTCAACGCATCCAGCCAGCTATCTATGTAACTGGCATGTTCCAGCCGGGCTGGTAGCCGGCAGTGTGCGCACAGGAAGGCAGCGCCCATCTCAGCGACCAGTTCTTCATACGCATACGCGTCGATGCTATGCCTGCGCCCGAGTGGCCTATTGCACCGGTCTGGATGCCCAGTCCAGTGCGTCAGTTCATGTAAGGCCGTGCCGTAGTAGCCATCAGCTTCCGGGAAGTAGCTGGCTGGTGGCAACTGGATCACGTCTTCACCGGGTGAATAGAACGCGCGGTTGCCACCATGACGGATGCTTGCGCCGGAGGCCAGCAGGATGTCCTCGGCTTCCTCGCAGGGCGACCAGTAATTGTCAGGTGGCGGCTCCTGTAGCCTCGCTGGTAGCCCTTCGATCTGCGCGGCGTTGAACACCGTGTAGGTGCGCAGCATGGGCACGACTTTCCTATCTTCAGTCTCCGCCTTGCTGTCTTCGACCTCGCGGAACTTGAAGAAAACGATGGGCGTGCCGATTTCACCTTTCTTCACATGCGCACCCAGCTCGCTGGCCTGCTTGTAGGTCAGCCACTGCGTGTCAGGATAGCCCTCTGCCATGGCCTGCAGGTTGAGCAGCAGCACGTTGATGCCTCGGTAAGGCTTGTGGCTGGCGAGATTCTTGTGAGTACCGTCACTGCCGTGTTGCCACGGGCAGATCCACGGCGGTACGCCAGCTTCGAGTGAAACGATGATGCGGTCAGTGACCGCTTGATATAGGTCGTTCATGTTGATCTCCTGAAATAGGAATCGCCCCGGCAGGGTTTAACCTGCGCGGGGCGATAGGGTTGAATGAATGGGTGTGTTTGCAGCCAGCTAACGCAGCAGCTTCATGCACACACGAAACAGAATGCGTGCAACATGTTTGCCGACTTCACCGGCAGCTGCAGCCAGCATGACTGACGTCAATGGTTTATCCTTGTGTCTCAAACGTCTAATCTGATTCTTCCTGGATAGTAGTTGCCACCATCTACGTAGCCAACCAGCCTTTTTAGGGAGCTGGTTGTGATGCTCATTAATAAGCCCGCTATTGTTGCTGCCATTATCCCGCTGAAGGTTCCCCAGTGGATCAGCAGCACCAGAGCAGTCACCGAGATGTCGATTGCCAAATCGTGCTTGAGTGCTCGTAGCATCGTCCTGCGTGGCAGTTTGATGAGCAACAAGCTCATCGCCCCGAATATTAGGAAGCCCGATGTGATCATGATGGGCTCCCTTTACACGTTTGGGCGGGATGATTCCGCCCAGGCTGAGCGTACGTCGGTAGTAGCCTGGACCACCACGTGCGGCAGTTCACGGGCTAAGCCACAAAGCGACCTGAGGCCGCGACAAGCGACCAAGGCAGCGCGTTTTGTCAGCCGTTCACCTTTTGGTGAGTCGAGCTGAATGGGTTGAGTATGTAATTTCATGGTAAATCCTTTCAAGTGAGCTGAACCGCTAGTCGAATTGACCAGTAAAGTTCACAACTAAAATTGAAAACGTCTGCATAAGCAGACGTAGGATTTAACAAATAGAATCAGGGATGAATGGGTCCCCCTAAGCGGTTTAGAAACAAAATCCGAACCGGGGTACGTCTTTTAGGAAGGGGGGGAGGAGTAAGGGCTCGACTAGATTTAAGTGGTTTTGCGGATGTGCAAAATATTTTTTATTTTTTCTACGGCTTTTTTTGGGGCGGCGCGTGAGGGGCGGGCAGGCCGCACCTGGCCACAGCCCTCGGCGTTGCTGGCATTACAACCCACGGCAAGCGTGTGCGTTTCTATTCCACCATAGAACTCGTCAACACGCTGGAACGGGAGAAAGCGGCGGGCAAACAAGGTCGGCTTGCACTTAAGCTTGATGCAAATAGATTTAGTGATTCTCGATGAGCTGGGCTATTTGCCATTCTCGCAGACAGGTGGGGCTTTGCTGTTTCATTTACTGTCCAAACTGTATGAGCGTACTAGCGTGATTATTACCACCAATCTTACCTTCTCAGAATGGAGCAATGTGTTCATTGATGCCAAACTGACTACGGCATTATTGGATAGGCTGACACATCACTGCCATATCGTTGAAACTGGCAATGAATCTTATCGTTTTAAACAAAGCAGTGAAACCGCCAAAGATCGCATCAAGGCGCGTGAGACGGAACGGCAGGGATTTGTAATGCCAGAAACAGATGACTTTTAATAACCCACTCAATAAAAAGGAGATAAAAACCTAGCCAGTTTGGTTGACTATCTGTATCGATGTAATACGCTACATCGTTAAAATGCCTGGTCAAAATTCAACTAGCACAGCTGGTCAATTTTAACTGCGCGCCAACACTTCATGACGCTACAGTCAGTTGACCTATCTTCGCGTGGAGGGGCTTGAGGTCGATAGGTTCTGTTATGGGCGATGCGCCAAAGACGCTGGCGGCTTGTGCAAGCAGATGTTTCTTCCATTCGATTATCTGGTTCGCATGTATTTCAAAATCTTCGGCAAGCTGGCTCAAAGTTTTATCACCTTGTATGGCTACCAGCGCTATAGTACAGCATTTTAATTTTGTGTTACGATAAACTGTGCGGTAAAGTTATAAATAATCAACAAGTAGGTTTGCATGACGTAACCGTAGCGTGAGCAAGCGCCAACTAGGGCCGCATCTTTTTATAATTGGAGTACATTCCATGCGCATCAGACAAGTGCTAATACACAAGCAAGGCGGCTTTACCCTGATTGAATTGATCATCGTCATTGTCATCATCGGCATTCTGGCGGCAGTGGCAATCCCGAAATACATGGATCTGACGACTAGTGCTCAACAGGCAACAACAAGAGGCATGGCGAGTAATTTGGCCTCGGCTTCCGCGATAAACTATGCAATCCGTTCGGGAGGCGTAATAACAGGTACATTTGCAATAGCAAACTGCACACAAATAGCAAATATATTGCAGGGAGGTGTCCTCCCGACAGGCTATACAATTGGCAGCGTGGCTCTCTCCCCTGCGGGTAGTTCCGCCACCTGTACGCTTACCCATACTGCTACGTTGTCGTCTGCCACCTTTACCGGCACGGGCATCTAATGAGAAGTTTGAACAAGCCAGAAAGGGAACGACTCCCTTTCCGGCTTGTTCATTAGATTTCGATGAGCACTTTACCTAAAAAATCGTGTGTGGGTTTCACGCTCGTCGAGCTGATCATCGTCATTGTCGTGCTCGGCATCGTCAGCACCTACGTTGTCATGAGAAATTTTTCGGTGGCTGATGCCACCCTGCCCTCGCAGGCGCAGAAAATGGCCAGCGATATCCGCCATGCACAGACCCTGGCCACCACCTGGGGCAAAAGCCTGCAATTGAATACCACCGCTGGCACCAATGGCGTTTACAGCGTCTCCTGCGTCATTGCCACTGCAGGCGTATCGCCCTGCGGCGTGAGCCCGGTGATTAATCCAGCCACCGGTAACAGCTTCAGCGTCGAGTTGCAAAAAGGCGTGGCGCTGGCAGGCACCGCTACACTTAGTTTCAACAGCTTGGGCCAGCCAAACGCTTCCGCAAGCTATACCTTGACCTCCGGCGGCGGCACGAAAACGATTTCCGTAGCGGCGCTGACCGGCCATGTGACGGTGTCGCCATGAGACGCGGACATCTGCATCGTTTTGCCGCACACAAGGGATTCACGCTGATCGAATCTATTATTGTCATGGTCGTGCTGGGCATCGCTGCGGTCGCGATTATCAATCTGCAGGGCAACATTTTTTTCGGTCAGTCCGCCAACAAAAACATGCAGATCGGCGTGCAACTGATGCAGGAATGTGCCGAGCAGGTGCTGGCCACGCGTAGGGGCAGTAGGGGTGGTTATACCGCCGTTGCAAGCCCCCGTTTCGGCACCAACGCATGCGGTGGAATGACGGCATTCAGCAGCGACAGCATCCCCAGCGTCACGTTGACACCCTATACAGGCGCCGGATGCCCCACCGGCGGCACCTGCAAGCTGGTTTCAATCACACAGGGTGGTTTAAGCCCTATCACCCTGATGCTGGTGAACTACTGACATGCGCGGCCAGGCTTCCCTTTTGCGCCATACACCGTCCCGCCGGCATAACAGCGGCTTCACCCTGATCGAACTGATCATTTCCATCGTGCTGCTGGGCATACTCGCAGTGGTGGGGTCTTCCATGATTTCGGCTAGCTTCACCACCACCCGCATCGTCAACGCCAGCCAAGCCAGCGCAACCGAGGCGCGCTATGCGCTGGAACGGCTGGCACGCGAAATCCGCGAGGTCAAGTATGCCCGCAGCGGCACCACCGGCAACCTGTGCATCACCACCTGGACGCCAATCAATCTGGTGTTCAACAAAATGAACCAAGACAGCACCAACGTGGACAACTGCAACACGGAAGTCAGCACCGTCAACATAATCTACAGCAGCCCCAGCCTGAGCTTGCATGTATCTGGCGTGGATTACGCGCTAACGAAGCAGGTCGATAGCAACGGTTTTCGGCTTGGCTACTACCAAAGCGATGGCAGCACGGAGGCGACTGGCATCGCCAACATCCGCTTCGTCCAGATCACTTTGAGCGTGAAGGACGCTGCCGTCAGCGGGCAAAGCACGGCGCAACGCACCCGCGTCGCCCTGAGGAACATCTAATGAACGCATCGCGCACCCAGTCCCGTTTCCGCCAGCAAGGTATGGTAACCGTCTTGGCGGTGATGTTTCTGATCACCGCAGTGATTTTTGTGCTGAGCCAAACGCTCAGCATCACCGGCTCCAACAGCATGGACAACAAGCAGCAGATGGACAGCACGGTGGCATTTTTTCTGGCGGAAAGCGGGCTGGAAAGGGCCCAGGGCACCATCAGGACGGCGGCCATCGCTGGTACCAATACCAGCGCCACCTGCACCGGCCTGGCGTTGCTGCCAGCGATCAGCCTGGGGTCTGGCACTTTCCAATATACCGGCGCCCAGCCTTACTGCGGCAATCCCGCAGTTCCCTGTGTTAACTGCGGCGGTGCGTATCCCGCCTGTGCCAGTTGCGCTGTAACGGTCAAGGGGACGGTCGGCTCCGCTTCCCGTGTCATCCGTGCCAGTCTTGCCGCCACCAGAGCCACCGGGATAGAAGGTTTTGCCAGCAATTTTATGCTGAACCTCGAAGCCGACGATCCCAATTCGTTCGTATTCACCCACCTGGCCTTCAACCGGCCAGAAAACTGGGTCGTAGATGCGAGCATCGGAAGTTGTATTAATAGCAGCCCTGGCACCAGCATCACCACGTGTCAACTAAGCTGGTACTTGCCAGGAACCACATATAACAATACCTCCGGCCAGGGCGTTTATGCCCAAGTGCCCACGCCCGGTAATTACTCCATTACGGTAGCCTTGGCGCGTAACGGCGTCCCCGTTCAACAGAACTACGTGCAGGTAGGGATCATCCTGAGTCCGACGACCCCCCCTGGAACGGTCACCCACGTTGGTTCTTACACCCGATCGACTAATAACGCATGTGTAGACCCGGACTCGCCCAGGACGATGCCGGTCACCTATTTGGTTGGCTCCGGTCAATCTTGTTCTAATGATGAATACCAGTACGGCGTCCTTCCCAGCACCAGCACCAGCACCTGGGCCTGCAACGCCAACAGCGGCACAACCACCGCCGCGACTGTCGACTGGTCCAACGCGGCGAGTGCGAATCTGTTGATTTTGGGCTTCGGTGGAAAGCCCTATTCCGGCGATTCAACGCTACGTAGGGGTAGGCTGAGGGCCGTCAGTCTGAACGGTCAGCCGATGTACCGGCAACTGGAGATGGTCGGGACGCAAAAGGTGGGCACCACATCACGCGACGAGTTGCAGTACTCACAAATCTGGACTGCCTATAACGCCGACTACTATTCGACGGCCAACGCCAACAACGGCGCGAAATTTGTCGGGACTATAGGTGCAAATTTCACGGGAGCCACAGGAGGAATCGTTCAGGGCTGCATCGGCAGCACCACCAGTTGTAGCATCCTCCTCTCCACCCCCAATTGCTCCGGCAGCGGCAATACATTGCGAGTTTGCGATGTAACAGGCGGCGCGCTGTTTGGCCAACTCAGGGTAGGCGACACACTCAGCAGCACCGGCACTGCCCCCAATGTCAGCGCCAACACCACGATTACCGCGTTGGGAACAGGCACGGGCGGAACTGGTACCTATACCGTCAGCAGTTCACCACAATCGGTGAGCAACAAGAACATAGCGGCAACCAACAACATATTGCGCGTCACCGCCATCAACACCACCGTCAGTAGCGGCCTACTGACGGCGGGAGACGTCATTACCATAGGAGGCATCATCAGAACCATCCAGCCGTTCACCACCTCCGGCACCACCGGGATAATAGGATCGACAGGCAACTATGTCCTCGATACCCAGGTTACACCACCGGTCAACACCTCCTCCATGCAAGCCAATAGCCATGTTCTGCGGCTTGCCGCTAACACCTGTCCCGGCGGCAGTTTGGCCATAGACAACTCTGTCATAGGTATTGTAAATGGCACGAATTACGGCACGCTCAGCGCGCTGCTCTCGGGCACTGCAAACCAGAGCGGCGCCCTGTATACACTAACGGGCAGTCCCCAACCCCAATATGTACCCACCCCAGCTATTGCCTGTGGAACCAACAATAGCAATGCCAATATGCACACCAACCCCACCACGATCACCCTGTCCAGCGGCACCACTGCACCTTTGCCGGGTACGGCGCTGGCGGTTTATCCCGTGACCGGGACAGCAGGCGCCTTTCTCCCGGACAGTGTTACCGGTAGCATCAACGGCACGACACTGAACGTCACCGCTGTTTCTGGAGTGCCGAATTTGAGCGTGGGCGATGCGCTCTTCGGGGCGAATATTCTGCCCAATACGACCATCACGGAACGAGCCCCAGGAACAACCGGCGGTACAGGCACCTATACCATCACCCCCAGCCAGACTGCGGCGGCGAGCGTGAGCGGCCCGATCATGGCACGGGCGGCCGTGGTGACAGTCGCGTCGCCCACTTCCTTCACCATGTCGCGTCTGCCGGACACCGCGCTTAACAATGCCAAGCTCTGCGGCGGCGTCTGTCCTTTCCTGCTGAGTGACGGAACGAATCCTGTGGGTAGATTTAACTTCATCCGTGTCGGCAATGCCGTAGATAATATCGAAAATTATGACGACTGGTCATCCGGTTTTGCCTGCCTGCGCGGGGTGGATCCCACCAGCATCAAGAATCTGGGGCAGGTTACGTCGAGCCGGCCCAGCTGGAGCGAGCCGCCGCAGTGATTCTGCGCCCGGCCGTTTTACCTGCCTAGCGCCAACGATACACGCAACATTTTTCAGGGTATGGCGCGCAAGCCCGTTCCAGCGGCGATGCTGAGCGTGCCGGCAATCAACATGATGGCGTGACGCAACCTATGCGGCATGATGTGCGCACTAGCAAAGAGCCAGCAACTTAGGAAACGCTGATTAAATCAATAATGGGGTTTGATACATTTGCCGTTCGCCCCGACTGACGCGCGTAGCGCGGTGTATCGAGGGGTGCAAACGGGAAACACTCACCACGAATGGATTTAATCAGCGTTTCCCTTACTTCTGGTGCGCCAGTTGGGTAAGATCCCATAGTGGCAAGAAAATACCCAGCAGGAGAATGGCCACCAGTACCCCCATCACCACCAGTAAGATGGGTTCAATGCTTGCGCCGAGTTGTTCGACCTGATAGTCAACTTCACCCTGATACATGTCGGCGACCTGATCCAGCATGGACTCGATATCGCCGGTTTCCTCGCCCACCGCAATCATCTGCAACTCTAGCTGCGAAAAAATTTCAGAGCTCTGCGCCACGCGCAGCATGGTTTCACCACGTTCCATTCCTACACGCATCTGCAGGATGCGTTGTTCGTAAAAAGCATTGTCCACCACGCGCGATACCAACGTAAAAGCTTGTACGATGGGTACGCCGCTTTTGCTGGCTGCAGCAAAACTGCGGCAAAAGCGCGCGATGGTCGCTTTGATAAATATGCTGCCAATGATGGGGAATCCAAGCTTGAACTTGTCCCATTTGTAGCGCCCATCCGGGGTCGCGGTGTATCGCCGGAACGCATAAACAGCGAGGATGATTGCCGCCAGCACTGCCCACCAGTAATGCACCGAGAAATCCGACATTGCGATCAGTAAAATGGTAAGTGCCGGCAACTCCACATGCATGCCGCTATAAACCTTGGCAAAGACCGGGATGACAAATATGCTGAGCATAGCGACAGCGATCATGATCGCCATGATCACGAAGGTAGGATAGCGCATTGCGCCCTTAATCTTCTGCTTCATCTGTTTGTCGAACTCGAGCTGCTCGAACAGGCGTTTGAACATCTCTTGCATCTGCCCGGAACTTTCGCCGACCCGGATCATGCTGACGTAATATTCGTTGAAAAACTTTGGGTGTTGCGCCATCGCTTGGCTGAGCTCAAGGCCTTTGTCGAGGTCAGCGCGTATCGATTGCAGCACTTCGATCAGGCGCTGGTTAGCGGTCGATTTCTGTATGCCTTCGAGCGCCTGCAGTATGGGTATGCCAGCCTTAACCATGGTGCGCATCTGCCGGGTGAACAGCAGCAGGTCAACAAGGCCGAGTGAACCCTCGCCCTGCAGCGCGCGCAGCCACTGCGGCTGCTCTTTCAATGAGGGCTGCATCTTGATGGCGATGGGAGAAATGTCCACGGCCAGCATCCATGCCGCTACTGCCTGGGGATTGGATGATTCGATCGTGCCCTGCATAGTCTCGACGCGCTTGTTGCGGCCTTTGTATTGGTAGGTATCCATGATCGGTTATTCTCCCGGATGGCGCGCTTATCGGGTGCGCCTGCGCTCAGACATCAATTGATGTCACCACGGTCATTGCTTCGACTATGGTCGTCTCGCCTTTTAGAACCAGTTCCAGCGCGCGGTGTTCCAGCGTGTCGTTGCCTATCTGCTCGCGCGCCACTTTTTCAAACAGCACCAGATCGCCCTTATGGATGGCGGCGGCGAGCGGGGCGGTCATTTCCATGATCTCGAATACGCCGATGCGGCCTGTGTAGCCTACGCCGTTGCAGCGCGCACAGCCTTTGCCGCGGCGTAATTTGGCATGCGCGAGTTCATCCTCACTCAGGTAATGCTTGATCCACTCCATTTCTTCGACGGAGGGGGTATAAGGTTCGGAACAATACCGGCAAATGATCCGCAGCAGCCGTTGCGACACCACCATCAGCAGCGTTGAGGCAATCTTGTAGCCGGCTACCCCCATATCCAGCAGGCGGGAGGGCGTGCTGATCGCGTCATTGGTGTGCAGCGTGGACAGCACCATGTGACCGGTCATCGCGGCGCGGATGGCAATTTCCACGGTTTCTTCGTCGCGGATTTCACCGACCAGCAGGATGTCCGGATCCTGCCGCAGGAAGGAGCGCAGTACGCGCGCGAAGGTGAGTTCTACTTTCTCGTTGACCTGCACCTGGTTGATGCCGGGGATGCGATACTCGACCGGATCTTCGCAGGTCAGGATCTTGACGCCGGGATGATTGAGCCGTCCCAGCGCGCCATAGAGCGTGGTGGTTTTGCCGCTGCCGGTGGGGCCCGTGACGAGCACGATGCCGTGCGGCGATTTGATCGCCCGGTCGAATTTCCTAAGCACCTGCGCGGACATGCCGTAGGTTTCCAGTTTCAGCAGCCCCTGGTTTTGCATCAGTATGCGCATTACCACCGATTCGCCATGCTGCGTGGGCATGGTGGACATACGGATATCGAGCTTGTAGCTCCCGGACTTGACCGTGATGCGCCCGTCCTGCGGCTGGCGCCGTTCCGCGATATCCAGCCCGGCCATTAGTTTCAGGCGCACCAGCAGCGCGGGGGAGATTCTGGAGTCGGCCTCGATCTGGGTATGCAGAACGCCATCGATCCGGAAGCGCACTACCAGCTTGTTTTCCTGCGGCTCGATGTGGATGTCGGATGCCCGCACCTGCGCGGCATCGTCAATTATCGTTTGCAGCAGCTTGATCACCGGCGCATCCGCGTTGTCGATGCTGTCGCCGATCTTGTTCAGATCAATGACGTTGGCATCACGCTCGATATCGCGTTCGACTTCCCGGGCAAATTCGACGATCTGCTCGGTCTTGCGGTAGATGCGGTCTATTGTATGCACCAGCTGATCGTTGGTGATCAGGGCCACGTCGATCGGGCGCTTGAGCAGCTGTGATAGCTCATCCTGGGAGCGCAGGTCGGAAGGATCCGCCAGCCCGATCAGATAGGTTCCCCCACGATCTTCCAGAACAATGGCGCGAAAGTGGCGGGCCTGCAATTCCGTCAGGATGTCCGTAGCGTCCGGGCTGGCCTCAAAGAGCCTGAGATCGATGTAGGGTACATCAAGCTGCTCGGCCATCACCTGGGCGCCCTGCTCTTCGGTGACGTATTTTCTTTCGACTAGCACTCGCCCGAGCAGGAGCCCGCTGCGTTTTTGATCGGCCAGCGCTTCGATTAGCTGCTCCGCGCTGAGGAGCCCCTGCTCCACCAACACGGAGCCAAGCTGAGTAGATTTTGACGTTCCCATAGTTATTTAGACCCCCACTAGACCCTAGTTCATGCCAATATTGTGTTAGCCGCGAAGATGAATTCGTTACTCTCGATTTTAGCCAGTGAGCAATGTGCTGGTATTTATTATAAGGCGGATTCAATATTGAAGTGCAACTTTTGTAAGATTATTTGGAGGCAAGCTGCGGTAGTCGGTCGGGCTGGAACGAAAGCATTGGAGTACCGCCTCGCCTATACGCAAGATTTTTCGCGAAGCGTATGAAGGCGCCGGGCTGCCCTATTTCAACCCGCATAGCTTCAGAGAGAATAAGCGGCACAGTCTGGTCTATGTGCCCTCTATCTGGACATGGGAAGCATTGACCAGACCGGCACGCGGAAACAGCGCCTGCACTTCAGGAAATACCTCGCGGGCGGCGCCGGGATAAGGAAAAACCACCAAACGGTACACCGTCTGTCCGTTAGAGTGTTGCTGCCGTACGCCGATGGTGGGGAACAGCTTGACATAATTATCGAGGACAGATGAGAAGTAAGCTAGATCGGCGTAACTGTTGCTAACGATCACCATGCGATCTTTGGGTAACTCGCGCAGGCCGTTTTCCCACGAGGTGAACGCTTCCGGCCATTTTCCTGAATGGGCGGCGCTCCACCCCGCCTCATACCATGAGAATGAGGAAGCCATCTCTTGCTGTTCGGTCTCCACATTCGCTGGTGCTGCCGTTGTAACTTGCGCGACTGCGGGAACTGGGTCGGCTACAGGCGGGGGAATTCTGGCCACACTAACTGCCGCAGGCGCGGGTGGATGCGGTACCGGGAGCAGAAAATAAATCACCGCACCGGTCACGACAACTACGAGAGCAGGCAGCAAGAGCGGCGCCTGACGTTTGTGCGTACCGGCGACAAAAGCCAAGTCAGTTGCTGTATCCGCGGAAGATATGCGGGTATGAACGCCTGAACCCTCTTTATCCAAATACTTGATCGTGTCGTTTAGGATGCTCATCGTTTTTCCAGTTGATTTTCATGGTGACGCGCACCATTGCTACTCGTTGTCGGCTGTCCCTGTTACTTCGCGCGCCGCACGACGTACCATGGGCGCGGTGACGGCGAAGGTTCTCCCCACGAAAGCGGCGAGCAGCGCGCGGTCGCAGATCAGGTTGATGCGGCGCGGTACGCCCCGGCTGTAATAATGGATGAGCCACATCGCGCCACGCGTGAACTTCAGGTGCCCATGGCTGCGCACGCTGTCCAGGCGATGGTTGATGTAGCTTATGGTTTCGGCCAGATGAAACGGGCGCAGCCGGTGCCAGACGCTGATGCGATCACGCAGGGCACGCATATTGCTGCTCTTCAGTTGCTTGTCAAGTTCGGGTTGGCCAACCAGCAGCAGCGACAGCAATTTCTGCTTCTCTGTTTCCAGATTGGACAGCAGGCGCAAGCCCTCCAGCACCTCCGGACTCAGCCGGTGCGCCTCGTCCACGAGCACCGCCACGCGTGTGTCGGCGGAGGTGAGTTTGACCAGGATTTCCAGCATGTACTGCTGTAGTGCCACCTCGCTTTCCTCGTCTGGCACTACTTCACCGAGGTCGTGGATGATGCTGCGCATCAATTCGATGAAGCTGAGTTGCGGGTTGTACACATAGGCGGTGCGCACGCCTTCCGGCAAGTTGGACAAAAGATAGCGGCAAAGCAGCGTCTTGCCCAGACCCACTTCCGCCGTCAGGACGGTGAAGCCGCCTGACATCATGCCGAAGCGCAGGTGGCCGAGCGCCGAGAGATACTGGCTGTGTGGAAAAAAGAACTGCGTGTCCGGCGTGATTCGGAACGGCGGTTCGCTCAGCCCCAGCGCCCGGTAGCAGTCATCAAGATTGGCCAGTGTGCTCATTTTTTCCCGGGTCAGTTTTCATTTAATGTTTTCAAGATAGGTGCTAGCGTATACTTGGGCTCGTCGATTTTTCAGTTTGCGCTCGAATCTTTTCTCTGGCACGAACAGGTAATCGTTTCACAAGCGTTCAAACAAGGATATTTCACGCCGCACTTTTATCAAGAGATCAGTATGAACGTATGCCGCCGAGCGTGATGCGCTATTGCTTGACTTGCTTGAGCCGCTGGTCAACGAACTGCGTAAGCTCTGGCGTCAGCATGCCAGTCTGCTGCGCGCGGGTGTATGCCTTTGTGGCATCTGCCAGTTTACCTGTGGCCTGCAAGGAAATGCCGATACCCACCAGCCAGTTGGGCATTGCGGGATCGCTCCTTAGCGCTGTCAGGTAATGCCCTATGGCCTCATCATGCCATGCTTCGCGTTGCAGCAAGGTGGCGAGCAACGCATGATACTCAGGATCGTTGCCTGCCGTCGGCAACCCGGACTGCAGCGTCGCCAGCCCGGCAGGGTGGTCGCCAGCTTCCACCTGCAGTCGGGCCAGCATAAGCGCGAACCAGGTCTGCTCCGGAGCGAGCCTCAGACCATCCTGCAGCAAGGCGATCGCCTCGCTTTGATGCGTTTCCTCTATCAGCAGTCCCGCCAGCAGTTGACGGGCATTGTGGTTAAGCGGGTTATCATGCAGCGCCTGGCGCAGGGATACCTTCGCTTCCGCTCGACCCTGCGGTAGCACCGCGACAGCATGACGATAGGCGTTGTCGGAGCGCTGCTGCGGACTCACAACCTTGAGCGCGGCAGCCTGACTTTCCCACGATGCGCGGGATACGGGCTTTCCAATAGCTTCGCGCTTTTGTTCCTCGGCAGCCGTGGTTGGCTTGGCCAATGAGGCCATGGCAGCACTCTTCGCCCCCATCTTCTCCGCGGCCGTGCTGACGGCCCCAGTCACGGCAGGCAATGGCTTGCCCAGCTCCTTGTCCATTACCAGCTCCTTGTCCATTATGGGCGCAGGCGCCGCTTCCGTGGCGGGAGCTGGCGCTGACGGCTCAGGCGTTACAGGGGGAGCCGCAGCAACACTTGTAGCTGCTGTAGGCGCTTCGAGCGCAGGTTTGACGGCTGGGGATGTTGCCGCCGCTTGCGGAGCAGGAGCCACCGGCTTTACGCTAAAACTCTGGTATATCTGCCAAGTCAGCACGCCTGCTCCGATAGCCACTGCCAGCAGTAGTATACGCTGCGGCAGGCGGGAAGTGCTGTGCGCGGACATCACCACGTCGCGCATCCCTCCGGCAAGCGGTTGCACCCCCCGGGCAGGCGCATTGCGCTTGTCAAGGTCCTGCAGCATTTGATTGATCAGGCTCATCAGCGTATCAGGGCTTCCTGATAGCCAATGGGAAAAAAGAAATAGCGAGTGTCAGGTATAATGCCGCACGGAAGTTGCCGGATGCCAAAATGCTCGGGATACATTGTCTACTGATTCCCCGGCGTCACCTGCGGCTGGATGCTCATATTTTCAATGCGGCGCTGCGCTGCGGCAATGTCATCCGACCAGACCGCATCATCGCTGCGCACAATCGTGGGTTTCAGTAGAATAACCAGTTCGCGCTTGACCATCCTCTGCCCGCCCTTGCGGAACAGCGCGCCCAATACATCACCCAGCCCCGGCACCGTGGCAATGCGTCTATCCTCGGCTCTCTCCGTCATCAGGCCGCCGATCACCACTACCTGGCCGTCCTTCGTCTTGACCACGCTATCCGCCTCACTGATGGTATTGACAGCGAAAGGAACACTGAGGGCGCCCGCCACGGGCAGCGAAATCTTCCCTTTTTCAATGATGCTGTTCACCATGGTGTGCACATGCAGCGTAATGTTGCCGGCATCGTCTATCTGCGGCGTCACGTCCAGCGAAATTCCAGAAAAGAAAGGCTGGTATTGCAGCGTCGGAGGGGTTATGACAGTTATACTGTTGCCAGTTCCCGGTGTCGTACTTCCGCCAGTGATATTGGTGACAAACGGTTCTTCGCTTCCCACCTTCAGCACCGCCTTCTGATTGTTCAATGTGGAAATGCGCGGACTGGACAGCACATGCACCTCGCCCTGCGTCTGCAGGAAATTAATCAACGCGGAAAAATTACGCAACTGCAGCGCCATGCCCAGGCCCGCCGCAAATGGAGCACCGGCAGCCCCGACCAGGCCGGTGCCCAGCAGATCGCCCAGGGTAGTGCCCGCGGTCACGGCACCGCTAGGGGTGATGATATTCGTGGTGTTGGCGCCCACCGAGAAGCGATGCAGGTTGTTGCTGAAACCCGCCCAGTTGATGCCCTGCTGCGATTCGGAATTCAGCTCGACATCAATGATCTTGGCTTCGATGATAACCTGGCGTTCGATGTTGAGCTGCATCGTACGCAGTATGCTTTCTATCACGCGCAGCTCACTCGGCATGCCGCGTATCAGGATAGTCCCGCTCATCTGGTTAATGTTCATCGCGCGGCCGTCGGTGCAGCCGTCTACCCCGCGTACACGCTCACTCGCCTGTGTATCGCCGGGGAACGTTACATCCGCCCGGCTGGCTATGCCGGAACTGCTGCCGGAACTGCTGCCGGAACTGCTGCCGGAACTGCTGCCGGAACCACCGGTTTTCGGTATCTGGCAGCCCAGCACAGTGCGCAGCGTATCCTCGACTTCGCCCCAGACATCGGCCTTGGTAGAGGTGGTCAGCGCGCTGGCTTGGATGGAGGAATATGAAGCGCCGCCTTGCTGGCCGCCGCCTTGCTGGCCGACGCCTTGCTGGCCGCCGCCTTGGCTGGAACCTACCGATGCGCCGCCAATCACCTGCAGATCGCTCACGCCACGGCGCACACCGGGAATATAATTTATCTGGAACACCTTGATCTGCAAGCCCGGCGGCTGCACGTAAATGCGCGTGCCATCCACTTTGTATTCATAGCCATAGATCTCGCGGATGGCGTCCAGTGCTTCGAATATCGTCACATTCTTGAGGCTGACCGAAATTTTATCCGTAAGCTCAGGCACGGCCGGTGTTGCTGGAGTTCCGGCTGATGCCGCCTGCGGGCTGGCAAATGCAATCTTCGGCTGCATCAGCATGCTGTAGGGCGTGCCGGACACGATGCTCAGCAGCACCTGATTGATCGGCGCTTCATTGACCACCAGGTCGAAGCGCTGTTCCAGTTGCGTGGCTGTGGCCTTGGGCAGCGCCATCCTGAGCGGCGGCAGCAGCGAGCGGCTGACCGATTCCGGCAGCGGGGCCGCTGCTTTCTGCTTCGGCTCTGTCGCCTGCTTCAATTCATCGCTGATTTTATTCTGGGTGGAAGTGTCATGCGGCGGGTATATCGTGCTGCATGCCGAAAGGGCCACAACCATACATGGAACCAAGTATCGCTTCATTTGTTTTCCCCTTTAACCACTATTTCCCTTGGATACCGACCTGCCTGTTTTCACGGAGGTTGGCGTAATCACCGTCTTTTTGATGTTAGGATGCATTTTCGGCTCGATGTTGGGATACATTTTCAGCGTCTGCAAGGTGTCATTGTTTTGCAGCACCACCGCATCAGGCTTGATTGCAACCAGTGTGGAGCCATGGTAGGTATCGCCGGGCTGAACTATCTGCCCGTCTATTATAGTATATTTTCTCGATTGCCCCAGCAGCAGCAGTTGCAACGTCGGCGCTGCCTTCTGCTCCACCGCGAGAGCACCCGGCACTTGCGGCTGCGCGGCCAGCCATGCGGGCGCCGGCCGCGTCGGGTCCATTATCGCCTGGCTCCATGCCAGGCCGCACCAGCTCAGCGCCAGCAGGGCGAAGCCCCACTGGCAAACTGTCAACAATCGCGCGTACTCTCTCATGGCATTATCCCAAAGGCGAGCTTGACTGCTCGCTCAGCGTATAGATGGTCATCGTGAGGATGGCTGCCGGATAGGCTGCAACGTCCAGTTTTGCGTCGTACCAGAACAGGCGTTTGGGGTATTTCTGCAAATTCTCCAGGTAGGGCAGCAGGGCGAGGTAGTTGCCCTTGATGCTGATCTCAACGCCGTGCCTGTATATGGGAAGCGATGGACTGGGCGCGCGCGCCTGGGCATCGGGCACCGGGCCGGCCGGCGCAGCGGGCGCCGCATTCGCCACGAAAAATGTTGTCACCGGCAACGTCTTGAGCGACACCAGCGTCAGGCCGGGATTGGTCTCCAGCGTGGCTTTAAGCAGCGCGCCCACCTGCGGCGAGGTGGCGTCGGTCTGCCCCAACAGCGCATCCGCTTCGTTAATGGTCTTTTCGAGGCTGTCGCGCGTGGCCTGCTCCTGCGCAAGCGGGCTCTGCAGCACCTGGCCGGACATCTGGCTCATTGCCGCATTGGTTGCCGCAAGCTCCATTTGCTGCGCCGTGATCTGCTGCTGCAAGGCCTTCTGTTTTTTCTGTTCCGGCGCCAGCAGAAGAACATTCACTAAAAAATAAACCAAGACCACAGCCGCCAGCAGCAGCAGTATCCGCTCGCGCTGCTGCAGCGCATCAAACCTGGTTTTCGACTGTTGCAGGTAGTTCATCATGTCAAATGTCGCCCGTCTGATTCATCAGAACAACTTAAACGCGACCGTGGAAAGGGTCGGCGTGGTGGTGCCTTCCTGGCCGAAAACCTCCGGCGTCATCTCCACCGAGGTAAACTGCACTCCATACACCGAAAACTGCTCGTTCAGCGCCCGGGCATACCGTAGTATCGCCTCGTTGTTCAGGGCGCGTCCGGCGATATTGACGTTTTTGCCGGCATTGCTGATGGTCACGCTGGTCAGCCACCGGCTGTTATCGGAAATTTGTGCCAGCGCGGTCAGGTATCCGGAATATCCTTCCGGGCTGCCCAGTTCGCCTTTTTGCACCCTGGTCAGGACTTCCTGGATCGCCTCCGACCGCAGCTTGAGCGCTGTAATATCCACGGCTTTCTGGCGCGAAGCCAGCTTTTGCTGCATGGCCTGCAAGTCGGCTTTCGCCGCGAGCAAGCGCTGCTCGCCCTGAGTCGCGGCATTTTGTATTTTTACGGTCTTGAAGCGATCAAACCCCCAGTAACCAAGCAGTACAACAAGCACCACGCCCAGTCCGATTAGTGCGGGCAGCGCGGTGCTCGTCTGTTCGCGGTACTGAACGAGCAGGTTGATCTGTTGGCTCATGATGCTTTCCCCATTCCGCGCAATGCGGCTCCCAGCGCGCTAAAGTAGTGCGCCTGGTTTTTCTCCGCCAGCAGTTCCGGTGTCAACGACAGATCGAACAGGGTGCCGAGATCCAGCATCTCCACCGGCTCGGCGATGTTCCGAGCAAGATGATCGCGCAACGCAAGCGGGGATGGCAACGGCGCCAACACGATGCGGCCGATGGTCATGAAGGGCAGGGTGCGGTTGATAAAAGCAATAGAGCGCTTCAATTGCAGGGTAATGCGGTCGAAAATCTTTTCCCTGCCTTCGTCATCGCTGGCAAGGATTGCAGCCAGTGGCTCTTCGATAAAGCGGTCGAGAAACAGTTCCCCCTCGAAGGTGAAGGTGATTGCCACGCCCTGGCTGCCCAGGACGACCAGCCCAAGTCCTTCGCCCGGCTTTTCCAGCAGCGCAGCGATATTGCGCTGCGCGGTTTCGCGCACATCCAGCGCCTGCAAGGGCAACTTGGCCCGGCGGAACGGCGCGGCACGGTGCAGGACGGTTTCGCTCTTGGCTGCGATGACATAGATATGCGACGGCCGGTTTGGCAGATGCTCCCTGGTCGGGATGGACATCCAGGCGATGTGCGCCTCTTCGGCCGGGTATTCGATCATGGTGCCCAGCGTCCAGCGCACGCTCTGCTCCATCTCGAACGGCAGCACGGACGGCTCCGGAATCAGCATGATGCTGTAGTCGCTGCGGTTGAGCGGCAGCGTCCACGGGAGCCCCGCCACTGATAGCTTGCGGGAGAGCCGCGACAGAACGTTGGGGCTGGGCTCGGTTTCCGGCATCGAGCCGCATTTGACGACCTGGGGTTTGCCGCCGGACGTGGCGGGTGGCCGCACGCTCACCCCGAAGATGCCATCGGGGCCGGAATCAACACCCGTCCAGCCGTACGCCCTGTCTCTCTTTCCCCACAGTTTCATCGTTCTGGCAAGTCCAGTTAGAGAATCGCAGCCATTATATACTGGTAACCTCTAAAAATGCGCTTTAACCTTGTACTATTTTAACGCTTCACAAATTTTCAGTATTCCAGGCGATTTGAGAGCGAAGTCGAGCATTATTTGTTCTTTCTCACTGTCTATCCTTTGAAGTTTGAGCAAGCCGACAACCGCAGACAGATGTAATTTAGCACACAGTGAAGTTCGTTTGCCTATTTTTAAGTATTTCTAGGGTGTTGACTATAGTCAAATCTGGTGTATGTAGCTGTAGCCTCGAAATGACCGCATTGGAAGTGGCCAAACAACCACAAACACCACAAACCCATTGCGTTATTAGTAACGATAATGTATAACGTTATTATGTAACGGTGCGCTAGGGGCAAATATGGACAGTACTCTCGTCGAAAGGCAGCAGCGCTTCCGCGACAAGCGAAAATCCGAAGGCATATGTCAACGAGTCTTTTTTTTGTCAGACGCCGCGATGGTGCAACTCAAAAAACATAAGGAAGCTACAAAAAGCCCGAGCATGAACCACACGCTCGAAATCTTGCTCAAAGACGCGCCGAAGGTCTTCGCCCAGCTGCAGCGGTTCGCCGCGCAGCACGAGCTCGTGACCGCGCAAGGCAATCCGAGTGTTGAGGAGGAGCTGCAACGCTCGGTCGAGCTGGGGCGGCTGATAAATATGGCGAGAACACTATGAGCGATACGCACCATCTCAGCCCACAGCACGCCGGACATCGTGCTGGACACACAGCACTCCGCACCGAGAGCTATGCCCGTAGCACTGGGCACTATGCACCAGGTGCTCCGTGCCAAGAACGGTACGCTAAGACTTCAGGAAGGCCCTTGCAGCCACGTATTAGGCACGGTGAAGGGGTAGCCCAGCCATGATGAAGTTAACGCCCAAGCAAAAAGCATTTGTTGATCAATACCTGACCTGCCGTTGCGGAGCCGAGGCTGCCAGGAGAGCTGGATACAGCAAAAAAACGGCTCATCAGCCTGAGAAACTGGAAAGATTTGGACGCTGACAACTGGAAACTATTGGACGCTGATTGACAGATATGGCGGCCTCAACACAATTCAAGCAACCCCGGGCAATCAAATGCCAGCCCCTTTGGGGGCAGATGAATTGGTAAACACTGATGGTACGACTTTTATAAGCCATACCCCTACACCACAAGGGTCTGTGAACGAATTTGACGACAGTGTTGTTTGGGCTATCGCCAAATATCTTATTTAACCGTATGGTCAGTGCTGGTCAGCTTCCGTAGTTAGCTATGAACGACAATCAACTCCTGCGTTACAGCCGTCATATCCTGCTGCCGCAAATCGGCTACGAGGGTCAGGATAGGTTAATTCAGAGCCATGCCTTGATAGTTGACGCGGATGTGGCGACTGATTGCATTGATAGCAATAACCCGCTATTATGCATGCAATGCAATCAATTGTGAGGATATTATGGCTAGTTTAACTATCCGAAATTTGGATGAATCACTCAAAACAAAATTGCGCTTACAGGCAGCGCAACATGGCTGTTCTATGGAGCAGGAGGTGCGCGAGATATTGCGGTATTCAGTGTCGGTAGCACCCACTAGTGTCGGCTTTGCACACAAAATACGCCAGCGTTTTGCATCTATTGAGATTGATACTCTGCCAGTGCCTGAGCGCCAGCCAGCGAGAATACCAACCATATTGGAAGAATAATGTCGCAGGCAATTTTGCTTGATACAAATGTGCTGTCAGAGCTGATGCGTCCAGCGCCAACTGAGACAGTTCTAACATGGTTTGATGCACAACAAGAATCTGCCTTCTATACCAGTGCGGTGACGCAGGCAGAAATACTACTAGGCATTGCTTTATTGCCAGGCGGTAAACGTCGAGATGCATTGGCATATGCCGCTGACCAGATGTTTAAAGAAGATTTTATCGAACGGTGTTTAGCATTTGATCAAGCAGCTGCTTATGAATATGCATTGTTAGTAGCTAAGCGCAAAATATGCGGACAACCCATCACAACAGAGGATGCGCAGATAGCAGCGATTGCTCTGAAGAATCAATTAATACTCGCTACGCGTAACACCAAAGATTTCCAGAATATAGATGGATTATTGCTAATCAACCCTTGGCAATCAGTACAAACGGGATGAACGACAACCAACTCCTGCGTTACAGCCGTCATATCCTGCTGCCGCAAATCGGCTACGAGGGTCAGGATAAGTTAATCCAGAGCCACGCCTTGATTGTTGGCGCCGGGGGTTTGGGTTCGCCAGCAGCCTTATACCTGGCGGCTGGTGGCGTGGGTAAGTTGACAATTTGCGATTACGATAACGTTGATCTCACTAATCTACAACGCCAGATTGTCCATACCACGCAGTCTGTGGGCTTAAATAAAGCCATCTCCGCACAGCAGACTTTGCAAGCGATAAACCCGGAAGTAGTTGTAGAAACAGTGCGCGAAAAATCTACCGAAGAAGCTTTTACCAAATTGATAGCCGACGTGGATGTGGTAGTTGATTGCTCGGATAATTTTGCGACGCGCTATGCGCTGAATCGTATTTGCGTCAAATTGCGTAAACCCCTGGTATCTGGCGCGGCGATTGGCTTTGACGGCCAAGTAACGGTGTTTGATATGCGTAACGATGACAGCCCATGTTATCACTGCCTGTTCCCCGATATGGGCACAGAAGAAGGGCTGCGCTGTGCGGAAAATGGTGTATTTGCTCCGCTGGTGGGCATGATAGGCACCACGCAAGCCGCCGAGGCCATGAAGTTGTTATTAGGCTTGGGCGACAGTCTGCAAGGACGTTTGCTGTTGCTTGATGCGCAAGCGATGGAATGGCGGAGCATTAAACTGAACCGTGACCCATCTTGCAAAGTCTGTAGTGGTTAGCGCTAACCCCCACCCAACCCTCCCCCTAGCAAGGGGGAGGGAGTGGTTTTGGCATCTCCAACACATTCCTTCCCCATTTAAGGGGGAAGGTTAGGATGGGGGTTGTTCTCTCACAGCACTATAAATTGTTTCAACGACGCCCTTCATATTTTGTAGTACCTCATTATTCCAGAAGCGTAAGACCTTCCAGCCTTGTGCTGTTAGCCATGCTGTGCGCACACTGTCATGTTCCTGTAATTCGCTGTGTTGACTTCCATCCACCTCAATTGCCAGCTTTGCATCTATGCATGCAAAGTCGAGGATGTATTTCCCAAATGGATGCTGCCGCCTGAATTTTAAACCTTGCATCTGTTGCATTCTCAACTGCTGCCACAAATGCATTTCGGCATCGGTCATTTCGCGACGCAATTTACGTGAGAAGATTTTGGTGGATGAGGAAACTCTTGGCATTTGTAAAGGCTACATCCCTATCCTAACCTTCCCCCTGAAAAGGGGAGGGAGCTGCCGGCGAAATTTATAGATTCCACATCTGTTATATTCCTTCCCCTTGTTAGGGGGGAGGTTAGGATAGGGGTGAATGATGTTTATTTCCCGCCTACCAGCGCCTTCACTGCGCCAATCAAATCCCCTGGTATTAATATTATCTTGCTGTTCTCAGACATAGAAATTTTATTCATGGCTTGAATGTAGCGATCGCCAAGCAAAAAGGTGGCCGAGCTGTTGTTCTCTTTTACTGCTTCGCTAATCAGGCGGATAGATTCAGCAGAGGCTTTGGCCGCCACCTCTTGCGCCTCAGCGTCTTTTCTTGCTGCTTCCAGCCGCGCTTCTGCATTGAGGATTAGTGATTGTTTATCACCTTCTGCCCGCGTTACTACCGCCACTCTTTCGCGCTCGGCGGAGGCTTGCAGTTCCATCGCGTGCTGCATATTGGGGGATGGTTTTATGTCCTGAATTTCAACAGACTTGACAGTAATGCCCCAGTCAGCTGCTTCGTCAGCCACGGTGGTTTTTAGCTCAGCTTTAATGCGGTCGCGCGAGGTCAAGGCGTGATTTAAATCCATGCCGCCGATAACTTGATCGCCAGCCCATTAAGTGGCACATCCTGCATTTTGTTTCGCTATTGGGTCTATACCAAAGGCAATGATGACAATTGGCAAGAAACGAGTTATGGCGTCAGCCAGACCACTTTTGAGATTAACGACGGCAGTGGCAGGTGTTTTGTTGACCCGGACGATGCAGAGGTGATTGCTGCGGAGCGGCGCGTCAGTTACGAAGGCCAGTATAAGCATGTGGAAGAATTGCTCTACGGTGGCACAGTATATGTTCTGGGTGAATTTTCCACGGTAGGCGGCGCTAATTCTGCGTTGGGTATAAAAGAGGATGTCAATGCGCTGCCGGCTGAATGGAAACAGAGCCCCGTGGCTTTGCGCGAGCGCTTTGATCTGGACAAGAATGGCGAAATTGACTTGCGTGAGTGGGAACTGGCGCGCCGAGCAGCGGTGCGAGAAGTGCAAAAGGAACACCGTGAAATCCGCGCAGAAAGCAGCACACATGTGATACGGGCACCACGCGACGGCCGATTATTTTTGATCTCAAGTCTATCCCCACAAAAACTTAGAAACAAATATCTGCACTGGAGTTTTTTTACCTGATGATTATGATTTTAGCAGTCAGTGCAGTGCTATGGCTTTGGCAAAGCTGGTATCTTCAAGCGCTATTTGACTGACAGCGCCAGCTTGCGTGGAACGGGGCTGTGGTAAAATTCTGCCCTTATGAGTACAGATAATTCACCTGCAAAAACGTTAGAAAAGTCTTTCGAACCCAAGAACATAGAAGGTCGTTGGTATCAGTTTTGGGAAGAGCGTGGCTACTATGCCGCCGGTCTGGATACCAGAAAATCCGACAATTTCTGCATCCTGCTACCACCACCTAACGTTACTGGCACATTGCACATGGGGCATGGCTTCAACCAAACCTTGATGGATGCGTTGACGCGCTATCATCGTATGTGCGGTGACAATACCTTATGGCAGCCAGGTACTGACCACGCCGGCATTGCCACGCAGATAGTTGTTGAGCGCCAGTTGGATGCACAAGGTGTTTCACGCCATGACTTGGGTCGTGAAAAATTTCTGGAGAAGGTTTGGGAGTGGAAAGAACATTCCGGCTCTACTATCACCCAGCAGATGCGCCGCCTCGGCACTTCGCCTGACTGGAGTCGTGAGCGTTTCACGATGGATGCCGGGCTATCCAAAACCGTTACCGAAACCTTTGTAAGACTTTACAACGAAGGCCTGATTTATCGCGGTAAACGTCTTGTTAATTGGGACCCGCAATTGGGCACGGCCGTATCTGACCTGGAAGTAGTGCAGGAAGAAGAAGACGGTTTTCTCTGGCATATTCGTTATCCACTGGCGGATGGCTCCGGTCATCTGACCGTTGTTACTACGCGTCCAGAAACCATGCTGGGCGATGTGGCTGTGATGGTACACCCTGAAGATGAGCGTTACACCAAACTCATCGGCAAAACTGTGAAGCTACCTTTGTGCGACCGCGAAATCCCCATTATTGCCGATGACTATGTAGACCGCAAATTTGGTACCGGCGTAGTCAAGGTAACGCCTGCGCATGACTTTAATGACTATGCCGTAGCTCAGCGCCACCAATTGCTCATGATTGGTATTTTGACTTTAGACGGCAATATCAACGACGCTGCACCTAAACAGTATCAAAACCTGGACCGCTTTGCAGCACGCAAGCAAATCGTTGTTGATCTTGAGGCGCAAGGTTTCCTGGAAAAAACCGAAAAGCACAAACTCAAGGTGCCACGCGGCGATCGTACTGGTGTTGTTATCGAACCGATGCTTACTGACCAGTGGTTTGTCGCCATGAGCAAGCCTGCCAAGAATTTAGATGGGACAGCAGGCAAGAGCATTACGCAAAAAGCGCTCGACGTAGTAGCTTCTGGCGAAATCAAGTTTTACCCGGAAAACTGGGTCAATACCTACAACCAATGGCTGAACAATATTCAGGATTGGTGTATTTCGCGCCAACTATGGTGGGGGCACCAAGTCCCCGCTTGGTATACAGATTCAGGCAAAGTTTATGTGGCACACGATGAAGCCGAAGCCAAGAAGCTGGCGGTAAAGGATGGCTATACCGGCAATCTGAAACGTGACGATGATGTGCTGGATACCTGGTATTCCTCCGCGCTGTGGCCATTTTCAACGCTGGGCTGGACAGGCGATGAAACCAAAGATAAAAATAATCAATTCTTAAAGCAGTATTTGCCCTCCAGCGTGCTGGTTACAGGCTTTGACATCATCTTCTTCTGGGTGGCGCGCATGGTGATGATGACTACGCACATCACCGGCAAAATCCCGTTCAAGCACGTTTACGTGCACGGCTTGATCCGCGATGCCGAAGGCCAGAAGATGAGTAAATCCAAGGGCAACGTGCTCGACCCGATAGATTTGATTGACGGCATTTCTGTAGAAGATTTGGTCACCAAGCGAACTACAGGTTTGATGAATCCAAGGCAGGCGGAAAGCATCGCCAAAAAAACGCGTAAAGAATTCCCCGATGGTATTCCGGCATTTGGTACCGATGCCTTGCGTTTTACTTTCGCTAGTTTGGCGAGTCCCGGGCGTGACATCAAGTTTGACATGCACCGCTGCGAAGGTTACCGCAATTTTTGCAACAAACTGTGGAACGCCACACGCTTTGTGCTGATGAATTGTGAAGGCCAGGATTGCGGCCTGGAAGAATGCAGCACCAAGCCGGAAGGATATTTGCACTTCTCGCAGGCCGACCGCTGGATAGTATCGCAACTTCAGCGCACTGAAGCGGATGTCGAGAAAGCATTTGCAGAATACCGTTTTGACCTAGCCGCAAAAGCGATTTATGAGTTTGTCTGGGACGAGTATTGCGACTGGTATTTGGAGCTGGCAAAAGTGCAGCTTAGTTCCCCTCTGCCTTCGGGAGAGGGGCTAGGGGTGAGGGAAGGGGGGGCTTCAAATGAGGCGGAGCAACGCGCTACACGCCGTACTTTGCTGCGCGTGCTTGAGACAGTTTTGCGCATGGCGCATCCTGTCATTCCATTCATCACCGAAGAGTTATGGCAAACCATAGGGCCAATGTCGGGACGTACGGGGGCTAGCATTATGCTGGAAGCCTATCCCAGAGTGCAGCCGAACAAGATTGATGCAGATGCTGAGGCTTGGGTAACTTTGCTGAAAGAGGCGGTAGATGCCTGCCGTAGTTTGCGCGGAGAAATGAATATTTCACCAGCAACACGTGTGCCGCTAATAGCTGCAGGAGACGCTGAGACGCTGCAAGCATATGCCCCACATTTGAAGGCGCTAGCCAAACTGACTGACGTTGAAATCGTGACTGAATTACCAGAGGCCGACGCGCCCGTGGCTTTGGCCGGCGATTTCAAGCTGATGCTAAAGATCGAGATTGATGTGGCTGCGGAAAAAGAGCGTTTAGGTAAAGAGATTGCGCGCTTGCAAGGTGAAATCGTAAAAGCCGAAAGCAAGTTGGGTAATGCCAGTTTTGTGGATCGCGCGCCTGCTGCGGTGGTGGCGCAGGAGAAAGAACGATTGGCGGGCTTTAGTGCTACGGTTGAAAAGCTAAAGGTACAATTGGCAAAACTTAAGTAGCACGCTTTTTTATGTAGAAAATGAATTCCTTCTTTTGCTCATTTTCTTCTTCTGACAGCAATAACAATTCATGACCTGTCTGTTTGCAAAAAGCCTGAAAATCTTTCACCGATCCCGGGTCGGTTGCCAGTACCTTGAGCACTTCGCCACTATTAATTTCTGCCAACCCCTTTTTGCAGCGCAAAATCGGCAGTGGGCAATTGAGGCCGCGCGCATCGAGTTCTTTATTGAATTCCATGATGGTTTCCCGGGTTTCAGCTTAGCTTTTAATCCTAAAAGGATAGCCAGCTTTATTCCACGCTAGTACACCACCGCGTAAATTAAATACTTTATCGCGGCCTTTGCTGGCAACGAAGGCTGCGGCCTGCGCTGAGCGCAACCCGCTGTGACAATAAAAAACCAGAGCCTGGGTCACCATTAAGTGATTCAAATTGGACGGGGAGCAGGGCAAGCGAGATGTGTGTAGCCCCGGGGATAATGCCTTTGGCTACTTCGTCGTCGCTTCGGACATCAACCAGCAGCAGTTTCTGCTGGGCCAGCATGTCGAACAACTCACTTGCCTCAAGTTCGTTATAGCTAATCATGTGGCGGTCACCTATGCTATGCGAAATCTTGGTGGCCAGGGGCAGAATCGAACTGCCGACACGCGGATTTTCAACACAAGGCAGCACCGACGCTATGATAGCGTGAGTTGAAGATTTCTAAAAGATTTTCCAGCATCTAGCTTTCTAAATTTACAAAACCGAACTACTTTGCCGAAACATTTCTGGTGAATTCCTATGTTGAATTTGCTGAGATCGAACAAACTCAAGGCTGCTGGCATGGCATAGTGCCGAACCTGACCGAAATGAAACCGAACTTTGAATCGCCTGAAATAAATTCATAGGGGATGGGTGGGGTAGCAAAAGTTTTAAAAGGCTGCCAAGTGTGTACTGCAAAAATCACTTACTAATCTAAAGTAAGATAATGGTCAAATGGTCCGCTTGGCAATCAGTCAGTAGGTATAACTCAAGGCGGATGTGACGGCATCAGGCGCACGCTTAATCACATTGAGCAACACCAGTGATGCACCTTGTGGTGTGCGATCTCCACGCTCCCAGTGACGTAATGTCGCCACAGAAAAACCAAACCTTGCAGCAAATTGTTCTTGTGTCATACCCATATGTCGGCGTAGCTCAGACACATCCACTTCTTCTGGCTTGAACACTTTCACTGCAATCTTTTCACCTTTTGCGTGAGCAATAGCTTCATTCAATCCACGTGCGATACTATCAAATGCTTGTCCCATACTTTACCTCTCTGTCCATGTGGTAACTAAAATATCTACTAATTTCGCCAAGTCATTGCGCTCGGCCTTGCTCAAGTTTGCCTGCTCTTTCTCATGCCATCCTTTATAACATTTTAGGTGTTATCTAGGACAGCCCCTAAATTATTCTTACACCACCACTCTTACCACGCCCACCTTTACCCCAGCGCAATTTCCGAATACCGCCAGTGCCTTCAATTAGGTCGCCAGCTTTGGGATGCGCGGCCAAATAATTCAAGATATCTTGGCGCTCAATCCCACTCAAGTGCTTTTCGACTTCACGTATGTATTCAGGCACTTCAGCAATCGTAATCATTGTTGACAATTATAATCCAATGGATTAGTTTCAGGGGGAAGTTTTTTACTTCATCGGTAAGCTGGGTCTTTACAATTGTTGCCCGCTGAGATTCACACAGGAGACTGCACAGCGATGATCGAAGAAATTAGACAAGACGAATGCTATCATTGATGGTTGTATCTAATTCATGGCAAAAAGAGCCTGGGATTGTTGAATTGATATTGTCGCATCCAGCAAGCATTACTGCGCCCAAAACAATTAAAGCAGTATTTATTTTACACCCTGAGTTTTGTATGAGAGAGTAAATCAGAGAACTACTCGCAGCGATAGTTTAATTTGCGCCAAGCCTATCGCAACATAATGGCGTGTTTTCCAGCGCGGGATGGGGGTAGCCAACACCCCGCCCCAATCGCTTAGCTATGGATCACCGTGAATCCGAGGTGGGCGAATTTTGCGGCACCGTTCCCTGAAATTTCACAATTCACCCTCCGAAAATTACCGTGCAATTTTACTGCGCTGCCTCTTGGTGATTTTCAGCAGCAGGAAGAGTTAGCAGCCGTCAGCATGGTAGATGTACTCAAATGACTGTAGCGCTGCGAAACCCTTGTGTCTGCATTATTGTTGTCGCTAATTGTCCAGTAGCCAACACGATTATGCAAGGACTCCATACGCACTAAATGAGCTTTAAATAAAGAACCAAAAAAAGATTGTTGTCTAAATAAAATATGTTTATGATAAATGAAACAGACAGGTCTGTTCATAATTTTCTAGAGTTTTAATTTGAAGTGATTCTTTCGGAGAAGAAAATGACGACAACTACTGATATTAACGATTATGAGGCAATAACCAATCTAATCACAAACCACTACTTAAAAGGCGCAATTTCAGGAAAAGGTTCTGAAATGAAGCCTTCGTTCCATGAGGATGCAACATGGTTTGGTTATGTTGGATCTGACTTAGTTGCAGGTCCAATTCAATCTTTATTTGATTGGCATGATTCAAATGGCGCTGCTAAAGATTTAGTTTATAACATATCAAAAATAGAAATCGTTGGTTCAATAGCAAATGTGAGAGTTGAACTAGACAACTGGACAGGGAATCGTTTCACTGATTTTCTTAACCTCTTAAAAGTAGATGGCAAGTGGAAAGTGATGAACAAGGTCTTTTATTTGCATGGTTAGTACCATTTTAAAAAGCTAAGTTTCAATTAGGAGATAACTCAGTATTGGTTAGCTATCTAATTGGACGTCATAAGTTAATAAATCTCCCTCCACTGTGTATCGCAAAATCACTTCAAGCCTGACGCAAGATAATGACGCGTTTGCTGTTGCGGCTTGGGGGCAGGGTAGGCAGCGCCCCAATCGCTTGCGTATGGACCACCGTGAATCCGAGCTGGGCGAATTTTGCGGCACCGTTCCCTGAAATTTCACCCTCCGAAATTTTCGTGCAATTTTACTTTTACCACCAACTGCCGCACCCGACGACGCGACGCCGGCAAAATACCGCACAAACTCATGTGGTATATGCAAAGCGACGAAAGCGTCGAGTGCGGTGATGATTTTAAAAGCTTTCCAAGTTGCACCCTGCTCACCTGTCAATGCCGGAGTAAATGTGTACCAAATAGCGCGTTAAAAGTGTACCAATCCAGGTTAATAAATAGAGCCGTTTGATCTAGTTCTCCGCGAGCGTTGGTAAGCCAAACCACCTCACCAAATCTCTGATACCGGGATAATTTTTGAAATAGATCCAAATTTAGGGACGACGCTCTGGGAATTACTAGACTACCTTTTGAATGTGATGCCATGTGCGAATATGCTATGAAATGAATATCATCTATCTGGCTTGGCCAATTAGCAATGAAGAAGGAGATCCGCTCTTGTCGAGTTAGGATACTAATTGCGGTGGATTGATTTACGGTTGCGAACTTTCGCTGGCCTTCGTCGATTAGATAGACTCCATGCAGCAGCTTGTTCTCTACGATAAATTTTCTTAGAGCGCTGCCATCTGTTCCAGACATCCATGAATCCGGTGAGATGATAGCTAGGCTTGCCCCACGCAACACAAGCTCAGCACAAACACGATAAAAAAGTTTTGAAAGCTCTGGAATGCCTTTTTCATTAGAGAAGAAGTGATATTGCTGCTTAAGGCGACTGGCAATGGATGAAATTGATTTATGCAGATCAGTGATAGATGCTTGCGTGCCATTTTTTCCACTAGTCCAGGCGGTTTCACTATTTGTTGCGCGATCAGATGTAATTCGAAGGCGGCCATAAGGGGGATTAATTATTATGTTCAGACAATCCGAAATACCTAATATCGGCTCGCTCATCATTGTCTCGATACCATCACCGATCCGAACCTCAATCTCGCCATGATAGCCTGTAAGTTCAGCTACTCTTTGTAGTAGGTGAGTTGCCCATCTTGCCAATGTTTCGTCTAGCTCAACCCCTATCACCTTCTTGTATCGCCCGGGCGGTGAAAGCATGAGTGCGGAGCACAATAGCGCGCCACTCCCCACGCAAGGGTCGAGAAGAGTCTCTGCACTACACTTATTTAATTCCTCTACCATTAGGGAACATATGTCAGGTGGAGTAAAGAAAGTTCCAAAGTGTTTTGCCACCGACAAATTTTTGATCGGCTTGAGTGGAGTTGCTGGATCAAAGAAGATGTAATACGTTTGTTCAATGACTTTAGATCCAAGAAAGGCCACAACGGTTGGGTCATCGAGCATCAGGACGTGGTCGTTCAGAACACTGGCAGTGACTAAGACATTGAACGCCAGAGCATCACGCCCACTAGGTAGGGGTAGTATTTCACTGTATGGTATGAAGTGGCTAGAAATTGACGTGCCTGCATTAGCTTGCCAATTAGTGCTAGCCAACTGCTCGGCTGCTGCTTTACGCAGAGCTAATGCCCGCTTCTCGATGTCCGGCATATTAATATCGCGGAAATTCTTTTTGAAATTCACTGAGTTCGACGAGCCAGTGGGTGCGCTATTTTTGTTCTTGCGAATCACTTTCTCTCCTCATTCCACTTTTGCTCATTTGGCATCGTTGCCATATACCGTTCTGCCTCACGAAGGAACCACATTTTTAATGACATTCCGTCCATCGCTAAGGTAGCGTAGAGATGCCTTTTAAAATTAGGATCAACTTCGAGAACAATCCTACCGCTTGATCCGATGCTCATCATATTTCTCCTGTTATGTAATATATGTTATGTTACATAACAAGTGGGGTGAGACCTAATTAATTATCAATATTGGCATGCTACGGCAATCCAAAAATAATCGCTGCGTAGTTTCGACCCAATACCGACGTTAATATCCTAGACACCGCAGCGTGGTCTATACCGCGACTCCCTTGAAAAAGCAAAAAGCCAGAGTGCAGAACTCTGGCTAGTTGCTTGTTATTGGTGGGCTCCACAGCATAACCACAGGAGTCTTCTAGAATTTTCTGGTGGCCAGGGGCAGAATCGAACTGCCGACACGCGGATTTTCAATCCGCTGCTCTACCGACTGAGCTACCTGGCCAGCTTGTGCGGGCGCTAAGCTCTCGCAAGTCGCGCATTATAGCAAACTTCATCGACTCATGGCATGCCGACCTCGCCACATTTGATATGCGAGATACCGTAAAAAAACAGGTTTAAAAACGATGTGTTCAGACATGATGAAAGTTTAAATTTACCTGTAAAAAGGCCACCCAAAGTAATATTTTGGGTGGCCTTTTTACAGGTAATAATGACTTAAGCTCTTGCTGGTTTTTTAATGTTGAGCCTGCGCAAAGCTTGAGCGGCCGCCCAAACAATGCCGAAATACATGGCAGTAAAGCCCAAATAACCTGGCAGGTATTCCCAACCATGTTTCATCGATTCAATTACGCCTGCATCGGGGAAGCGGCCTGAGAACAAATAGTAGGTCTGTGTGGATATCACAAAAGCTGACAGCGTTGTGATGAGTGCTGTGAATGCATAAGTCAGGGCTGAGAAAGCATCATTTTTCTTGGCCAGCCAGCGCCCACCCAGCCACATAGCACCATATGCGGGTATCAAGCCCCAATAACCATTGGTCAGACAAAACCCCTGTGCCGGATCAAATGCGGCGGCGCCAAAATCAATCACCGTAGCTAATACAAAGAGCGCTGCAAACCACCCAGCACGTTTTAAAAATAATCCACCCAGCAAGAACAACACCAAGCTTGCATCAGGTAGCGACACTTGTGTTAATACGTGGCTACCGCGAGTAAGCAACATAAAAAATGCGATTGCTCCGGCTATACCAAAGTGTTTGGCAGAAGGCAGGTTTTTTGATAAAGCGTTCATTGCATATCTCCAGATAAAAGCGCTATAACCTACAGCGCATTTCAAACTTTGTTAATCATATCATTTTGGCTCATAGCGTATGTTTACAAATAAATTTGAACCAGGGGTGTCATACACAAAGCCGCCAGCGGCAGGATCGCCGTCAAATGCCAGCGCATATTGCTTATCAAACAGGTTGTTTACGCGTGCCTGCAATTTCCAGTCAGGATTAATCTTATAGTCAGCGGTTACATTAAAAATCGTGTAGCCGTCAAGGCGTTGATTATTAGCGGCGTCATTATAACGTGCAGAGGACGCAATTGCCTCAGCACCAAAACGCCAGTCACCCCAGTCATGACTCAGGTTTGCACTGGCATGACGATTTGCGCGACGTACCAATAAATTATCGGTTTCTTTGTCTCTCGGGGATTGCACATCCACGCTACCTTTTAACTGCCAATTATCCCAGCGCTGAGTGCCAGCTAAGGTTAAACCCCGGATGCGCGCCTCGTTAACATTAAAAACAAAAGGGGGCAGAAAATCTAGTGCAATTAAATCTTTGATCTTGTTTTCGTAAAAGGTTAACGACGCACTATTTTGAGAGGTTTCGTAACGCAGACTTGCCTCAAGGCTACGTGATTTTTCTGGCTTCAGATTAGGATTACTAAAACCTGGATAATATAAATCGTTAAAACTTGGGGCTTTGAAAGCTGTCCCATAGCTGCCGGTTACGCGCCAATTTTCATTAAAGCTATAGCCATAGCCTAATCCGCCAGTATCGTTTGTTCCAAAACTTGAATTGTGATCGCTACGATAGTTGGCTTGCAGGGAATGTGAGCCTAAATTCACCAGATAACCTATCAGGAAGCCGTCGTTATTACGGCTGTTTTTATCAAATGTGGTGGTTGATGAAACACGCTCTTCTAATCGGTCATACAGTAGGGTGAGTGTACCTAGCGGCAAGTTGATGTCATTTTGCCAGGAATATTGGCGCTGCTTTGTTCTAAACAGGCTACGACCAAATTCCTGAAAACTGACCGATTCATCTAAGCCCTCCCCCAGACGTAAGGTAGAAAGCCAATTGGAAGTGAATTGGTTGTGGCTGATAACTGCATAGCTTAGTTGGGTTAAATCAGCGTTATCAGAAAAATTTGTGGCATTGAATCTGCTGTCAAAACTAGTATGGCCCACACTACTTAAGAATTGCACCACAATATCATGGCCTTGCACTATTTGATGAGAAACCGAACCAGAAACAGCCAAATTGCGATAACCATCCTTGTCTTTAAATTGCGGATTGCTGGTCTTGTAAGCAGAGAATCCCTGTGTATCAGAACTCGAAACATTTAAAGAGAAACTGGTATCTTTAGCACTGCCACGCACACCAGCTTCTGCTGTTTTTGTGTCATAAGTACCATAACCCGCGCTTGCGTAAAAGCGCGGCTTACCTTCACCTTTTTTAGTAAAAATTTGAATAACGCCTCCAATTGCATCTGCGCCATAAAGGCTGGAAGCAGGGCCACGCACGATCTCTATTTTTTCAATTTGTGCGAGCGGAAGGTTTTCAAATGCGGTAATGCCTGCGGTTGCAGAGTTAATCCGCATACCGTCAATTAGCACCACTAAATGACCCGTGTTGGTTCCACGTAAAAATACGCCTGAGGTTTTGCCCGCACCGCCGTTACTGGTGATCTCAACGCCAGGCTGAGACTGCAATACTTCAATTAGTGTGGATTGTCCTGCGCGTTCAATTTCTTCGTGAGTAATAACGGTTACATCAGCAATGACAGTATCTTGAGGTTGAGAAATGCGGCTTGCTGTGACGATTACCTCGTCTGCCTGAATATTGGTTTCTTCGGCAAAGGTAGAGGGTGAGAAAAGCAAACCAATCAGGCTTGCGATAGCAGTCTTGTTCATAGAATTTCCTTAACAACATGCGACCCCGCATGTTTTGGTTAACATAAGGAAATACCGAAGAAAAAACAGAACGGAACGAAAGCCGGAGAAAAGGCATTGCGTCACGAAAACCGTCACCCCGCGGCATTTCCAGGCAGAGTTGTGTAGGCCGGTCTCCGGGCTCACAAGATTTGGTTCATCGCCTTCCCAAGCATTACTACTGCTCAGTGGCGTGATGATGAACCCACGCTTGTTTACCGTTGCGGGGGCAGCACAGGCATTGTTTTAGTAAAAACGCACCTGTTTCCCAGTTTCACCTAACCGCAGATATGAATAAAAAACTGCGGTGTCGGAACCTGACAACTTGTACCAATTATATGTTACCAGGCGCAAGATTGGCAAAACAGTTTTTGTGGCGGTTTCAGATAAGGTGTTGTAACACTTTCAAAAAATAAGCTTAATAGTTGACTATACGGGGTTTTTCAAATTATAGTGGCACCATGGATGCTGCTGATTTAAAAGCCTTGGAAGATAAATTAATGCAACTAATTGCATTGTGTCAGTTGCTACGCTCGGAAAATATCGAGTTGCGGCAGAACCTTGCGCAGGCGCAAGATGACACCAAGCAGCTCAAGGACAGCATGACCAAAGCCAGCACCCGCCTGGGAGCCTTGATAGAGCAATTGCCACAAGATGCTGATAGCCATAGTGTTTTGGGCAGGGAAGCATCGTGAGCGAAGTGCGCGGCGTGGATGTTAGCATCATGGGACGTGAATTTACCGTCTCATGCACTGATGAAGAGCGCCCCGGGCTAATGGCAGCATGCAACTACATAGACAAGAAAATGCGTGATATACGTGATAGTGGCAAAGTTGTAGGGGTAGAACGCATTGCGGTGATGGCCGCACTGAACTTGGCTCACGAGCTTTTAACCACGCAAAGTGGTGAATTTGACATCGGTGATTTCAAGCGTAGAATCATTGTGATGCAGGATCAAATTGATGGGGCACTGGCGGAGTAAAATCCGTTGTTTTTGGTTCCTCATCACTAGTTAAGCCAGTCACTCTAGTCTTTCCGGTTTGTTCCCTGCGATGTTACTTAAGCTAATAATTCCTTGAACTAGCTTTTGGCATCGGTTGCGGTTAATCGGGTTGCGGTGTGCGCGCTCCAAGTTGGGTGTTCTTATAAGACACCTCTGGCGAGTGTGCCTAAAGCGCTTTAGGCTGCTACCACTTGAACTTTTTGGTTCAGGATGCTGGCTTAGGTGGTATTCGCAGGGACATTTATTCATGTCCAGTTTTAATTGATGGGTTACCTTAGTGCGTGATATTTAAGGTCAGCCAGACTTACAATTTCCAGTGCTTTTTCATGTGTGGATTCCAGAATGACGGGTGGCGCCATGCCAGCCTCTGTCGCCTCGTGCCAGCGCAAGGCACACAGACACCAGCGGTCACCCGGCTTCAAGCCATCAAAAGCATATTGTGGACGAGCCGTACTTAAATCATTGCCCCGTAATTTAGAAAACACCAAAAACTCTTCGGTCACCTGAACGCATACGGTATGGCTGCCAGTATCTTCTGGACCGGTTTCACAGCAACCGGTGCGAGTAAAGCCAGTCAGCGGATTGCGGCTGCAAAGCTGCAATTCAGTACTCAAAACGTTGCGTGCCATTTTTATGCTCTAAAAATTTAATCTGGTCGGGTTATGATACGAGAATCCAACCCTGCTTGAGAAGGTTTTTGAATTTAAATCATGCGCTACTGGTTAATGAAATCCGAGCCATCGGATGTGTCCATTGATGATCTTGCATCTTTTCCAAATCAATCGATAGATTGGTATGGCGTACGCAATTATCAAGCGCGTAACTTCATGCGCGATCAAATGCAAGTGGGCGACGGCGTGTTGTTTTATCACTCTAACTGCGACGAGCCAGGCATTGCAGGTATTGCACAAGTGAGCACCCTGGCGTATCCCGATCGATTGCAATTTATAAAAGGTCACAAGTATTATGACTCACAAGCCACGCCAGAAACACCACGTTGGTTTAATGTGAATGTGAAGCTTGTGCGCAAGACCAGATTATTAAGCTTGAAGGAGATGCGCGGATATCCGGAGCTGACCAATATGCGTACCTTGCAGCGCGGTAATCGCTTATCAATTACACCAGTCGACCCAAGAGATTGGGAATTTATTATTAAGAAACTGCAATAAAAAGCCCCGATTTGGGGCTTTTATTCATACAATACTATTTGAATTTGGCATCCAGACTGCCCATGGCCTTGGGGTAAGTCACCAGACCCCAAGGCAAGCCTTTAACTTCAATTTGTTTCGTTACTTCTAATTTATCCACATCAATCACTAATACTTCGTCAGACTTGCCGCAGGCTAATAAAATCTGTTTATCATCTGGCGTAAAGGTAAAATGCCAGCAACGGTTGCCAGTGGGGATATCCTTAATTTTTTCATAGGATTTAGCATCGAATACTTGCAGTACTTTGGCTTTATTCGTTGCTACAAAAATGCGTTCGCCCTTGTGGTCAAAAGCTATTCCATAAGGCGTTTCAGCAGTATCAACAGTGCGCAAAAAGTTGAAGTCTTTATCCAGCACCATAATCTTGTTGCCATATTCCAGCGTGGCAAGGTAGGTGTTGCCATCGGGCGATACTTTAATACCGCGTGGGCGGTCGCCGTACTCGTGCGTTCTGATGGTTTTGATTAAGCTGCCATCGTTAATATTGTGTACGGTGATGGTGTTGTCGGCTTCATTGGTAATCACAAGGTTTTTGCCGTCAGCAGAAAACTCAATACCCTCAGTTTCTGGCCCGCCAACAATCTCGCGTATTTTTTTGCCTTGTGTTAAATCCACCACTGCGATGCGCGCTGGCTCTGCATCTTTATCATCATCATCTTTTTCTTCTGCCTTATCACCAGGTTTTGGTGGTGGGCCGCTTTTGGCACTGGGTTCAGATGAAATATAAGCATAGTTACCATTAACGCGCACAAACTCAGGGTTTTTGCCTACTAAAATTTGTTGCAGCACCTCACCTGTTGCGGTGTCGATAACAGAGATGCTTTCATTCTCGCGTGTGGCAACAATGAGTTTTTTACCATCTTCGGTGACGCCTAGGCCGCGCGCGCCCAGCGCTTTCACATCAAACTGCTTAACGACGGCCATACTGGCAAGATCAATCACGCTCACGCCCGCATCTTGGCTGGTGACGTAAGCAAGCCCGCTCGATGTTGCGCTGCTAGCCGCCGGTGCCGATTGAGTGGCTTGTGTATTTTCTGTTTGTTCTTTGCTACAGCCAACCGCACCAGCGACTAAAGCTAGTAGAAGTAAACTGATGCGCGCTCTATTAGATGCAGGTATAAATTTCATTCATTATCTCCAAAGTGTTATCTGACTATAATTAAGCAGATATTTTTATTAGGCTAAGCTTTACTAAACCAATCTATATTGTTTACATAACCAACTTTAAACAGCCAAATGAAAGTAGCTAACCTAAAAATAGTTTGTAGGCAGGATTTTGTGTTTCATCCCAGTATGGATAACCTAGCTTATCTAGGAAATCAGCAAACCCAGATAGTTCATTCGGCGGCACTTGCATACCAACCAGCACGCGCCCGTAGTCCGCGCCGTGGTTGCGATAATGGAATAAGCTAATGTTCCAGCCTTGACCCATAGCGTCCAGGAACTTCATCAATGCGCCCGGTCTTTCAGGAAACTCAAAGCGATACACTTGCTCATGTTGCGCCTGTGGCGCACGGCCGCCAACCAAGTAGCGCAAATGCAGTTTAGCGAATTCGTTATTGGTCAAATCGAGTGCTGGCAAGTCGTGTTGCTTAAGCATTTCAACCAGATGACCAGATTCCTTGCTGTCCAGAATGGCAACCCCTACAAAAATGTGCGCTTCTTTTGCATCTGAGTAACGATAATTAAATTCGGTGATGCTGCGATTGCCGAGCAGACGGCAGAAATTTTTAAACGAACCAGGTTTTTCTGGGATAGTGACGGCTAGTACGGCTTCGCGGTTTTCTCCGATCTCAGCGCGCTCAGCAATAAAACGCAGACGGTCAAAATTCATATTAGCGCCAGAGGCGATGCCGATGATGGTTTTGCCATGCAGGCGATTACGTTTGACGTACTCTTTGATACCAGCAGTCGCAAGCGCGCCAGCTGGCTCCAAAATAGAGCGCGTATCCTCGAACACATCTTTGATGGCAGCGCAGATGGCATCGTTGTCCACTACAATCATTTCATCCACATATTCCTGACACAGCCGGAAAGTTTCTTCTCCTACCTGCTTGACGGCTGCGCCATCGGCAAACAGTCCAACTTGCTCTAACATTACGCGCTTGCCCGCCTTGAGCGATTGCATCATCGCGTCCGCGTCCACAGCTTCTACGCCTATTACCTTAATTTCTGGCCGCAATTGTTTGACATAGGCGGCTATGCCGGCAATCAAGCCACCACCGCCGACAGAGCAGAAAATCGCGTCAATCGGCTCGGGATGCTCATTCAATATTTCCATGGCAATCGTGCCTTGGCCTGCGATGACGTCCGGGTCATCGTAAGGGTGCACAAACGTTAGATTTTCTGATTTTTCGAGCTCTAGTGCATGTAAATAGGCATCAGAGTAAGAATCGCCAGAAAGAACAACTTCTGCACCACGGGCTTTGACTGCATCTACCTTGATTTGCGGCGTTGTGGTTGGCATCACGATAACAGCGCGGCAGCCTAATTTCTGCGCCGCTAACGCTACGCCCTGAGCATGGTTGCCGGCAGAGGCTGCAATCACCCCTCGCTTTAGTTTTTCTAAAGGGAGATTCGCCATTTTGTTATGAGCACCGCGCAATTTAAATGAAAATACCGGCTGCATATCTTCGCGCTTGAGCAATATGCGGTTGCCAAGACGAGCAGACAAGTTTGGCTGAAATTCAAGCGGGGTTTTGACGGCGACATCATAAACACGCGCGGTACGGATTTTTTCCAGATAGTCGTTTTTCATTATGTGGGCTGCGGTGTATGATTCAAGGTTATATTTTTCTTAAGATTCAAAACTATCATTATAAAGAAAACACAGCAGTATAAAGAAAACAACAAAGAAAACGTAGGAGTAAAAGTAAATGGCAACGCAGGACGAATTAAAGCAGCAGGTGGCACAGGCCGCCATTGCATATGTTAAGAGTGGCATCATTGGCGTGGGTACAGGCTCTACCGCTAATTTTTTTATAGATGAATTAGCCAAGGTAAAAAGCAAAATTGATGGTGCAGTCGCCAGCTCCGAGGCCACGGCGCAACGTCTCCGCGCCAACGGTATTGAAGTGTTTGACCTGAATAGCGTGGATGGTATGGATATTTATGTCGATGGCGCGGATGAAATTACCGAACATTTGCATATGCTAAAAGGCGGCGGTGGTGCATTGACGCGTGAGAAAATCGTGGCTGCCTGTGCTAAAAGTTTTATTTGTATTTGTGACGAGAGTAAATTAGTGCCCGTGCTGGGTAAGTTTCCTTTGCCGGTAGAGGTATTGCCAATGGCACGCAGCTATGTGGCACGTGAACTGGTGAAGCTGGGCGGGCAACCCAGGCTGCGCGACTTTACCACGAACAATGGCAATGTGATTCTGGATGTCTGGGGTTTGACGATTCTCGATCCTGTTGCGATGGAAGCCAGAATCAATCAAATTGTTGGCGTAGTTACCAACGGCCTGTTTGCGGCGCGGCCAGCGGATATATTGTTGTTAGCAACATCCAATGGGGTAAAAACGTACAAACGTTAAATGTTTGAATATAAAGTGACATAAAATTGTCATACTCGGGCGTTAAGCTACTAAATTTGTAGCGTCCAAACTAAAGGGATAGCACCATGCAGTCTGAACATACTTTTAAGCAATACGATGCTGAGTTGGAGGCCGTGCGCGCCAAGGTTCTGGAAATGGGCGGCCTGGTTGAACAGCAGATTGTGAACGCGATGGATGCGCTGGTAAATGCCAATTTATCTCTGGCACAGAGTGTTATTGATAGTGATCATCGGGTAAATGGGCTGGAAGTCCAGGTGGATGAAGACTGTAGCCGCATCATTGTTCGTCGCCAGCCTGCTGCGGGTGATCTGCGCATGGTAATGATGATGGTTAAAACTATTACCGACCTTGAGCGCATAGGCGATGAAGCTACCAAGATTGCCCGCGTCGCACAAAAAATTTACGAAACTGACCGCATGTACTCACCGCGTTTTACGGAAATCAAAAACATGGTGAGCTTGGTGCGCGAGATGTTGCATACCGCGCTAGACGCTTTTGCCCGCCTGGATGATACAAAGACGGTAGAAGTCGCGCGTCAGGATGAGCAGGTGGATGATCAATTTACCGCTGCCACTCGTCAGCTCATCACTTTTATGCTGGAAGACCCGCGTACCATTTCAATGTCGCTGGAAGTACTGTTTGTAGCCAAAGCCATTGAGCGCATTGGGGATCACGCCAAGAATATCACCGAATATGTGGTGTATATGGTGAAAGGCAAAGATGTACGCCACATTACAGTTGAAGAGATGGAACGCGAAACCTTGCAGTCGTGATTGCGTGTGGTTTAATCCGGACTCAGCTTGACTTTTAAGCCTTAGGTGGCACATAGCCCTCAGCAACATCAGCACCAGCGCCAAAGAAGTAGGCCTCAGTCTGCTGCGTTAAATATTTTCGCGCTGCCGGATCGGCCAGGCTTAACCTGTTTTCATTCACTAGCATGGTTTGTTGTTTTAACCATGTTGCCCAAGCTTCTTTCGAAACGTTTTCATAGATACGCTTACCTAGTTCACCGGGATAAGGCGGGAAATCCATACCTTCAGCTTCGTGGCCGAGTTTAATACAATTTACGGTTCTTGCCATGGCATTTCTCGATGTATGAATTAAAGCCAACATCATAGCGCAAGGGTCGAGGCAGGGCGAGGGCTGCATGCCTCAATGAGCCAGCACTGCATGTCGAAGTATGCATGTCAACATGCAGTTTTGTGGCTTAGAATTCACCGCGCAGGCCAAATAACAAAGAACGTCCGCCCAGCGGGGCAATGTCTTTCAAGAACGAGCCATGTTCACGGATTTCCTCATCCAGAAGATTTCTTGCCTTGGCAAATGCTTCAAGCCCTAGGCCTTTAAGATCAAAAGCGGTCTTGAATTTATAAGTGAATGTAGCATTGACCAGCGTATAGCCATCGGTCGCCAGTTCATTATCGGCGGTACGATCCTGCTTAAAGCCGCACAATACATCCAGGCGCGAGCCGAACTGGTCAAGTTTGTAATCCAGACCGAAACCCAGCCGCATGGGCGAAATGCGCGGTAGGGGTTCACCGGTGTCGCGGTTGGTGGCACGTACATAATCGCCGCGCAAATTTAAATCCAGGCTACCGAGGCTTTCATATATCCTGAATTTAGCCTCAGATTCAAAGCCCTTGAAAATAGCCGAAACTGCGTCAATCATTGCTTCTGCGAGTTCACCATTGGGGTCTGGATCGCCATCTATATCAACCGTATTGCCTGTGTTGAAGGTGGTGATGAAATTATTAAAGCGCGTATAAAAACCGCCAATACTGAATGAGTGCTTGCCCGACTTCCAGCGCAATTGCGCATCTAGGCCGTTGGAGCGCTCCGGACTTAATGAAGAATCTCCAATTTCAAATTGACCGGTGGCAAGGTGAGGGCCATTGGCAAACAGTTCATTCTGGGTTGGTGCACGCTCGGTATGTGTCAAGTTAGTGCCGAGACTCCAGTTTTCATTGAAGCTATAAAGTGCCCCCGCTGATAAATTTCGCGGGATGAAATCTTTGGACTGCGCAGCGCCAAATTTACCACCACCAGCAGAGTCAACCCTTGCTTTATCAATACGGCCTCCCATGGATAGCTTGAGTTGATCTATGGGAAGTTCTTCATAGAGATAAATACCCTGGCTGACAGTTTGCGTGGAAGGAACAAACGCTTCATCTCCTAAAGCCGAAAATCTGACATTCTGGAATTGCAAGCCAAGCACGCCAGACAGGTTGCCGATATTGCCGTGCGCAGCCTCTAGCGTACCCTCCATTCCGCGATTGAGAAATATGGTGCCTACTTCCCCACCCTCAATTTCCTGATGCTTGTAATCGGTGTGCGCAATGCGGAATTTGACGCGGTTAATAAATATTCCCAAATCGCGGGCTTCCGAAGAGAAATCCCAGCGGTCACTATCCATTACGATACTTACCCCGGGTTCGGCTACGGTGCCGTACTCGCTATTAAAGGCGGAATAAGACAGGCCGACATAACCGCTGTCAAAGGTTAGCGAGGCGCCCAACGCACCGCCATCGCCTTCCGAGGCGCTGTTGACCAAGCGTCCACGGGATATGCGCGGCGTACCATCATCTTCACTTTTTCTTTTTGAAACGGCGAACCCCGGAATACCGAGGTCATCCGTTTCGCGCTTATAGGCATCCGCATGGATAGCCAGCGTACCGTTGCCGGCATCGATTACTGCGGCGGCGCTTCTTTCAGCATCCGCACCACCGAACCTTGCCTCACCGCGGCCAATAATACCAACCAGTTTTTCTTTAGGGATGCGGTGATCAACCACGTTTACTACGCCGCCAACGGCGCCTGAACCATATAGCACTGTAGCTGGACCGCGTATCACGTCAATTTGCTCCGCAATCAGCGTATCTATAGATACCGCATGATCCGGGCTAAGTGCTGAAGCATCAAGTATACCTACACCATTTTGCATGATCCTTACACGGTCGCCATCCATGCCGCGAATCACAGGTCTGGAGGCGTTTGGACCAAAATAGCTGGAGCTTACACCCGGGATTGAATTCAAGGTTTCACCCAAAGTACTTTCGCGGCGTAGCGAAAGATCACGCCCGTTAAGTACGGCAACAGGTACGACCAGATCATCCGAATCAGCACCTAGCGGATTGCCCGTGACTACTATTGACTGAGCCTCGAGATTAATAGCTTTTTCATCTGCGGCAGCGGTGTCTATCAGGACAGGAGAATTACTTAAGACAATGGTAACAGCCATTGCAATAGGTTTGCGCGCAAGCATACGCACCATACTGGTATTTTTAATCATTGCATCCTCGCACAAAGAAAAGTAACGCCAGCCTTGACTACAGGCTGGGCAGCAATTACAGAGTTTTATGCGAGGTGCGGGGGAGCGCGAGCAGAGTAAGAGGTGAGGGCGGGACTACGGTGATTGTTAGAGCTGAATAATGTTGTCTCAAAACCCGCAGCTAATACGGCTACAGAGAAATAGCTGACACCAAGCGCATGGGCTAGTCCACTAAAGCTTAGACATTGGCCGCAAGTGCCAGAATGAGGTGCTTTATCCTGTTGTTGTGATGCTGGGTTAAAGTCAGCATAGTGCGAAATTTCATGCACAGCAACACCCTGCTGGGCAAGGACGAAGACCAGGGCGAGGGAAAGAGTGAGAATTAGACGGCGCAACATCACTATGAGTTTAGCAGAAAATTTTAAGCAATAGGTTGTGTCGACATGTCAGGCCTAATCCAAAAGTTTCGCAATCGCTCTTAATTCCACGTTTGCATCCGGGTAGTCTTCATATTTAGCCTGCGTGCGGGCATACCAATAGCGGCTATTGGACTCATCCCCTTCAATTTTATGCAACACCGCATGAATCCAGCAGGCCATAGCGTCATTTGATTCCTGGGCGATTTTGTGCGCCTGATCCCATTCGCCGTTTAGAGCGAAAGTGACTGCCTGGGCTAACTGTATGTTCAGTTCAGTGTTCATGCCGTTGTCTCAAGTTGTATGCGTTAGCGCTTTTTCGCACGCGGATGAGCGGCATCATACACTTTGGCTAGATGTTGGAAGTCGAGGTGGGTATACACCTGCGTTGTGCTGATGTTGGCATGGCCGAGCATCTCTTGTACGGCGCGCAGATCGCCACTGGATTGCAGCACGTGTGTAGCAAAACTGTGGCGTAACATATGTGGGTGTACATCACTATTGATGCCTTGTTTGATTGCCCATTCCTTGATTCGATACTGCACTGCACGTGCCGTGAGTCTGCGGCCTTTTTGGTTGGTAAAAATTGCATGTTCTTCAGCGCTGCTAATCGCCATGCGAGCCTGTAGCCAGGCACGAATAGCGCTGATTGCATGGCTACCAACCGGTACGATGCGGGTTTTATTGCCTTTACCAGTCACGGTCACCGTGCCGTTGTGTAAATCCAGCGCATCAATATTGAGCCCAACCAGCTCTGCCAAACGCAAGCCAGAAGAATAAAATAATTCCAGGATAGCGCGATCTCGTAGCGTCAGCGGGTCGTTGCCTTCAATGGCAACCAGTTTTACAGCCTGGTCAGTGGATAAAGCCTGGGGCAAAGACTTGGGAGATTTTGGTGCATGTATGCCAATGCAGGGGTTGTTGCCAAATTCGTAGCGCTGGGCGAGAAAATTAAAAAATCCACGCCAACTTGAAAGAATGCGCGCAATGCTTTTGCCACCTAGGCCGCGGCTATTCATGGCGGCGACAAAGCGCCGAATGTGCGTTGTTTTTAATGCTTGCAGTGTTTCTTTGTCGGCCAACTCCATCAGCAGCCGAATGTCTCGCGTGTAATTTTCGCAGGTAAGCGGACTTAAGCCGCGCTCAAAAGTGAGGTAATCCTGATACTTTGCCAAAAGACTAACGGTCGAGTCCAACTGGTTTGGGTTCTCCTAAGCTATATATCGTAGTAGCGCCGCACTGACCAATTCACCAATTCGCCTAACGTAGAGCGTTCCCATTTCCGGGTAAAAGCGTTGCTCGTCCTCAGATGCCATTGCCAGCAAACCAAATACTTTCTCGCCGCGCAGTGCAATTAAAGCGAATGATTTTGGCGCGGCATCTGCACCGAACCAGCTATCGAGCTCCAGCCCCTGGCGATGACCGCAGTACGGCGTAACCAGGCTTTGCACCCAACTTTTTAGCTCACTATTGACTGACTGAAATACTTCGTTGGTGCTATCCAAATCATTTTGTGGGGCAGCCCACAGGCGTATTCCCACGTGAGGCACGGAGAAATCTTCCTGCAAATTGTGTACCAGTAACTGCATTAGCACTGCAAAATTTTGTGTAGCGAGCAAACCGAGGCTTAATAGATGCACTTTATCGCTGATAGCGTCATTTTCGACACCATATCGAAGAAATTCAGCGCATTTAGTCTCTAATACGCGGATTTTATCGCGCTGCGCTAGTTGTTGGCGTTCTGTGAGCGAAACGGTGCCGTTACCATGCGGGCTGGGTAGGTATATCTCGGTAAGCAGTGCAGGGTTGTGTTCAAAAAATTGCGGATTTTCGTGCAGATAAGCAGCAACCTGTTCTTCAGTTGCTTGTTCATTGTTTTTTTCTTGAGATGCCATAGTCGTTCCCTGAGTAAAATTAAACGCAATAAAAATTAAACAAACCTACTCTACCAACTCAATTTTCCCTTCAAACACGGCCGCCGCTGGGCCTGTCATCCACACCCGGGTACGTTCACCAGCCCATGAGATATCAAGCTCACCACCGCGCATGGACACCTTTACCGGCGATTGCAACAATCCAAGCCGAATGCCAGCCACAACCGCGGCGCAAGCGCCTGTCCCGCATGCGAGCGTTTCGCCGCTACCGCGCTCAAATACGCGAAGGCGTATGTGGTGCGCATCTACAATCTGCATAAAACCCGCGTTTACTCGCTGCGGGAAGCATGCGTGCGATTCAATCAACGGACCCTGTAGTGCAACGGGTGCGGTATCTACATCATCCACTATTTGTACTGCATGCGGGTTGCCCACAGACAAAGTCGAAATATTTATTTGTGAGCCTGCTACATCTATGGTGTAGGTTAATGCCGTTTCATCAGAAACAAACGGAATATCTTTGGGTGCAAAATGCGGCTCGCCCATATTCACCGTCACCTGGCCGTTGTTTTCCAATTTGAGTGTAATGATGCCGTTGGCGGTCTCTACACGAATTTCGGTTTTTGGCGTCAAACCTTTGTCGTGCACAAACCTTACAAAACAGCGTGCACCATTGCCACATTGTTCTACTTCGTAACCATCGGCGTTAAATATGCGATAGCGAAAATCTGCATTGGCCTGCGTCGGTTTTTCCACCAGTAAAAGCTGATCACAACCCACACCAAAATGCCTGTCCGCAACTTGGCGAATTTGCTCAGGCGTTAGAGCAACCGCTTGCGAGATAGCATCAATGACCACAAAGTCGTTGCCTATGCCCTGCATTTTGGTAAATTCAAGTTTCATTAAAGCCGGCTACTTATTAAATTGCACATTTCACACATTGTAGGGGAATGCACCTTTAGGCGGTAGCAATGCAGTTTGTAGATGGTAACTTAACACGCTAAGGCCGTTTAAAACGACCATAGCTCCATAGGTATTGTTCGGGACATTTGCGCACCAGTCGCTCGATGCCGTTGTTGATGTTTTGCGGTGTTGGCTCTGCCCCCAGTGGCTCGATATGAATGATATAGCCGCGTCCCCAGGACAGGCGCTCGCCAAAAGCCAGCAATACAACAGCTTGCGAAGATTTAGCCAGTTTTCCCACTAGGGCCATGGTGTAGGCAGGTTGCCCAAAGAAATTTGCCCACTCACCTTCATCCGGTTCGGGTACCTGGTCCGGTAAAATACCCACGGCCTCGCCTTGTTTCAAAGCGCGCAACAATGTGCGTATGCCACTTAGGTTAGTGGGCGCCAATTTTACCAGCCCACGGTTGCGGCCTCCCTCAATCAAAGCTGCGAGTCGGCCGTCGCGTGGTGGCCGATACAGCACGCTAATCGGGTGCCGTGCAGCATAGTAGAGCGAAGTGATTTCATAGCAGCCCAAGTGTGGCGTCAGGAAAATAATGCCGCGTTTCTCGGCCAAGGCAGCTTCAACATGCTCCCAGCCCTGACAATCTTTCACTAATTTCAATACCGAGTTTAACGGTCTGAACCATATGACAAAAGCTTCCAGCAAACCCTTACCGGTTTCGCCTATGCTTTTGTTCACCAACCGCCGCTGCGCTTGTTCAGAGTCAGCTATATTGACCAGCGCAAGGTTTCTGCGCGTACGTTTGCCAAATGATTCTTTAGAAAAATAAAGCATCCAACCACTCACCACACCAAGGGCGTGAATAAAAGGCAAGGGCAGGCTGGCGAAGACTCGAAGTAATGCTTTTAGCATGAAGTTCTTTTTGAAACCGGTCGAATTTGCTATTCTAGCAATCTTTTTCACGAATCGATGGCAATATGAACGAATACTTGTTTACCTCCGAATCTGTCTCTGAAGGTCATCCTGATAAGGTAGCCGACCAAATTTCTGATGCTATCGTCGATGCCATTCTGGCGCAGGATAAGCATTCCCGTATTGCTGCCGAGACGTTGGTGAGTACCGGGTTGGTGATACTGGCCGGTGAGATTACGACCGACGCCAAAGTGGACTATGCCAAGGTGGCGCGCGAGACTGTGCGCCATATAGGGTATGCTGACCCCGCTCTGCGCTTCGATGCCGATGGCTGTTCTGTTCATGTCTGCTATGGTCAGCAAAGTGCCAATATTGCCCAAGGCGTGAACGCGGCCTATGACGACAACTTGGACCAAGGCGCTGGCGACCAAGGGCTGATGTTTGGCTATGCTTGTGATGAAACGCCGCAATTGATGCCATTGCCGATTTGGCTCGCGCATCGTCTGATGGAGCGCCAATCCCAGTTACGTAAGGACGGTCGTCTGCCTTGGCTACGTCCTGACGCCAAGTCCCAAGTTACACTCAAATATGTCAACGGCAGGCCCGACAGCATCGACACGGTGGTGCTTTCTACCCAGCATGATCCGGATATGGCGGAAGGCCCGCGGAGCAATCGACGTATGAAGCAGGCCGCTATTGATGCTATCATCGAAGACATCATCCAGCCCGTGCTGCCTAAGGAGCTTATAAAGGGTGACATCAAGTACCTAGTGAACCCCACTGGTGCGTTTGAGATTGGCGGCCCCCATGGTGATGTCGGTCTCACGGGCCGCAAGATTATTGTGGATACCTACGGCGGCGCAGCACCACACGGGGGTGGCGCTTTCTCGGGTAAAGATCCTTCCAAGGTCGACCGTTCCGCCGCCTATGCTGCCCGTTATGTGGCCAAGAACATTGTAGCGGCAGGCTTGGCAAGCAAGTGCATTGTACAAATTTCTTATGCCATTGGTGTGTCGCGCCCAACCAGTGTCATGGTGGAAACCTATGGCACGGGTAAAGTTTCAAATGAAGTGCTTACCCAATTAGTGCTTGATCATTTCGACTTGCGCCCTAAGGGCATTGTCAAAATGCTGGATTTGTTACGGCCGATTTACCAGAAGACCGCCGCATATGGCCATTTTGGGCGTGATGAGCCAGAGTTTACCTGGGAGGCTACAGATAAGGCTGCTGCATTAAAGGCGGCGGCCGGTATTTAATGTCGCAAGAAACATGCGTCAGTAATTTTGCAAAAAGATAATTTCGCTTTATAATTAGGTAAATAGACCGAGGAACGTTGCGAAGCCGCACCAAATCAAATGGCTCCAGGCTCGGTTGCGGGAGATTAGTCTCCCGTCGAACGGCGTTCACTTAACTAACCGTGCCGGACACGGAAGTTGTGTGAATAGCGTCAAAAAACTTTTCAGCACTTCCCTCCGGCCACACCATTCAAGGATATAGAAATGAATACTGTGGCTGACACCAAAGATTACGTCATTGCCGATTTAAGTTTAGCTGCCTGGGGCCGCAAGGAGATTGCGATTGCCGAGACGGAAATGCCTGGTTTAATGGCGATTCGTGAAGAATACGCAGTACTGAAACCGCTTCGCGGTGCACGTATTACCGGCTCTCTGCACATGACCATTCAAACTGCTGTGCTGATCGAAACCCTGAAAGATTTGGGAGCAGAGGTACGCTGGGCATCGTGCAACATCTACTCCACGCAGGATCATGCAGCCGCTGCAATCGCAGCCGGTGGGACACCTGTATTTGCTGTTAAAGGCGAAAATCTTGATGAATATTGGGATTACACCCACCGCATTTTTGAATGGCCGGATGCTGGCACCAGCTCACCGGCCTATAGCAACATGATTCTGGACGATGGTGGCGATGCAACTTTGCTACTGCATTTGGGTAGCAAGGCTGAGAGCGATGCTTCCCTTTTAAGCAATCCGGGCTCTGAGGAAGAAACCTGTCTGTTCAATTCCATCAAGGCCAAACTGGCAGTCAATGCCAAATGGTATTCCACGCGCCTGTCCAAAATAATCGGCGTGACCGAGGAAACCACCACGGGCGTGCACCGACTTTATCAAATGCATAAAGAAGGCCGCTTGGCTTTCCCTGCGATTAACGTCAATGATTCTGTGACCAAGTCCAAGTTCGATAATCTTTATGGCTGCCGCGAGTCTTTGGTTGATGCCATCAAGCGTGCAACTGATGTCATGATCGCGGGCAAAGTAGCTGTAGTTGCCGGTTATGGTGATGTGGGTAAAGGCTCCGCGCAAGCCTTGCGAGCTTTATCTGCGCAAGTCTGGGTGACGGAAGTTGACCCCATCTGCGCCTTGCAGGCCGCGATGGAGGGCTACCGTGTAGTTACCATGGATTACGCTGCTGAACACGCCGATATTTTTGTCACCGCTACCGGTAACTATCACGTCATTACGCATGAACATATGGCAAAAATGAAAGACCAGGCCATCGTTTGCAACATCGGCCACTTCGATAATGAAATTGACGTGGCGTCATTGGAAAAATACCAGTGGGATGAAATCAAGCCGCAAGTGGACCACGTGATTTTCCCTGAGGGCAAAAAAATTATCCTGTTAGCCAAAGGTCGCTTGGTGAATTTGGGTTGTGGTACCGGCCATCCAAGCTATGTGATGAGCTCCTCATTTGCCAACCAGACCATCGCGCAGATTGAGTTATTCAGCAATCCAGCGCAATATCCGGTAGGTGTTTATACCTTGCCCAAGCATCTGGATGAAAAGGTGGCTGTGTTGCAATTGAAAAAACTCAATGCCCAGTTGACCCGCCTGACTGACCAGCAGGCAGCCTATATAGGAGTGTCTGCGGATGGTCCTTACAAGTCGGAGCATTATCGTTATTAGTGAGTAAGTGCGCGATTCGGTTTATCGGTCTGGGTTGAATAAAATTTTTCAAGGGAATAGAACCATGAAGTTACTCATCGTCTGGTTTTTGAATGCGCTTGCCTTGCTTGCTGTTGCCTATTTAATGCCTTCTATACATGTAGCAGGACTGAGCGGGGCATTGATTGCCGCCGCTGTTATTGGGCTATTTAATGTGTTGATCAGACCCATATTGATATTGCTTACACTGCCTGTCACCGTATTAACGCTGGGCCTATTCATTTTTGTCATCAATGGCTTGTTGTTTTTCCTGGTCGGCCATCTGCTGCAAGGCTTCGAGGTGCAAAGCTTGTTATCCGGCATACTGGGCGCAGTCCTGTATAGCCTGATCTCGTGGGCGTTAAGTGCGCTGGTATTAGGCGGCAAAGAATAGAGCAGAAGTTAGAGGTGCCCTAAAGTGAATAAGCAGCCCGTGATCAGCTTTGAATTTTTCCCGCCAAAAACGGCAGAAGGCGTAGCCAAGCTACGTGCAACGCGTAAGCAGCTTGCACAATTGCACCCCAAGTTTTTCTCGGTAACCTTTGGCGCGGGAGGCTCAACGCGCGACCGTACGATGGAAACGGTGCTGGAAATTCAAAGTGAAGGTTTGGGGGTAGCGCCGCATATTTCCTGCATTTCTTCCAGTAAAGAGGAGATAAGTAGCGTGCTGGCAGCATATCGCGCTAACGGTATACGCCATTTGGTCGCATTGCGCGGCGACATTCCTTCAGGAGAAGTAAGTACCGGTGATTTTCGCCATGCCAATGAGCTGGTGGCTTTTATCCGACAGGAAACGGCAGATTGGTTTGAGATAGAAGTGGCGGCGTATCCCGAGACTCATCCCGAAGCGTCTTCGCCAGTTGAGGATTTGAAGTATTTCAAAAACAAGGTGGATGCGGGCGCCAATGCCGCAATCACCCAGTATTTTTACAATCCTGATGCGTACTTTCGTTTTATCGACCAATGCGGCGCTTTGGGCATTAGCATTCCTGTCGTACCAGGCGTAATGCCGATATATAACTTTACGCAGCTGGCGCGTTTTTCAAGTGTATGTGGTGCAGAGATTCCGCGCTGGCTACGTTTGAGGCTGCAGGATTACGGTGATGACCTGGCTTCGCTCAGGTCTTTGGGCATGGATGTAGTGACTGACTTGTGCGAACAGTTGCTCGCTGGCGGTGCGCCAGGCTTGCACTTTTATACGTTGAATCAGGCGGGGATTATCTCCACCATCGTGCAGCGGCTGGGCATTCCGCATAGCTAGTTTTGGCTAGCCGACCGAGTTATTTTTAGTGCAGCGTCGGACGATTTTCGCCAAAGACCGCATCTTCCACGAATAAATAATCGTTGGCTTTGCCTTGATTCCACAGCGCCATTAGCACAATCCAGCGTGTTTCTTCAATGCTGACTTCAGGCTGTGGCAAAGCCATGGCACGGTCAATGACCAGCTCGCGCTGCGCGGGATTCAACACTTTTGCCTGCTCCAAGAACATCATAAAGCTCAGACTTTCAGCGCTGATTTTCTTGGTTTCTATTTCTGCATACACCCGCAAGCTCAGACCATGGCCAGATGTGGTGCCGGCCTGATCGGTCATTTCCTCTAATGTGCTAAACCAGTCAAAAGCGCCATTGATATCTTCTTGATTGAAGCCTGCGGCAAATAGTTCTTTAGATAAAGTACTTTGATCTGGACGAATGTTTGCTTCAAAGTAGTTTTCAAACAGGTACACCAAGACTTCGAACATGGAATCTCCTAAATAGGGTGGCAGGGTTAGGTGATTCGCTGGTAGCGTCCTCCCGGCAGGGAAGCAACTTTACTTTCCAGCTCCAGCATCAGTAGCATGGCGGAAAGGTTATCGCTCGTCAAGCCACTGCGCTCAACTAAAGATTCCATACTAACCGGATCATAGCCCATGCAGTCCAGCAAGGGGTCGACTACAGCGGCCGATGGCTGATTAGCGAGGATGTCAGGTAATAGCGTACCGCCAAGCTCATCTACAATATCCTGTATGTTATCCACCAGTTTTGCGCCTTGTTTAATTAGCTGGTGGCAGCCCTTGGATACTGGCGAGTGAATGGAGCCCGGCATGGCAAATACTTCACGGCCTTGCTCGGCAGCCAGCCGTGCAGTGATGAGTGAGCCGCTTTGTATATTGGCTTCAACCACCAGACAGCCCAGACTCAGGCCACTAATCAAGCGGTTTCGTCGGGGGAAGTTTTGCGGGCGAGAGGGCGTGCCAAGGGGAAATTCGGAGATGATGACACCGCGCTCAGCAATCTGATGTGCTAAATCACGATGCTTTGCCGGGTAGACAATATCAAGGCCGGTACCGACCACGGCAATCGTTGCGCCGCTGGCTTTGAGTGCGCCGCGATGAGCCGCACCATCAATACCGAGCGCCATGCCACTGACTATTGTAAACCCATGCCGGCTAAGCGCCTGGGCAAAATCTTCCGCGTTTTTCTCTCCCTGCACGCTGGCGTTGCGGCTACCAACAATGGCGATGCCAGGCGTATTAAGCTGTTGTAATTGGCCCTTGGCATAAATTAAAGGCGGTGGATCGGGAATTTCCAGTAATGCGCGAGGATAATCGCTATCGGCGAGTGTAATGAGATAATTTTCTGTGTTTTGCAGCCAATCCAGAGTCGGTGTTATTGCATTCTGGTCTGGCCCAGCACCAATTTGTCGTGCAACTGGCTCGGAGACAACAGTGCGTAATTGCTTGAAAGAGGCGGCGTAAATGGCGGCAGGGTCGCCAAAGGCACGGAGCAATTGGCAAAACCCCTGATTGCCAAGCTCGTGAATACCACTAAGTGCTACCCATAGCGCCGCATCATCGTTATGGGCAGCGAGTACTGATGCCATTTTTAAGGCGTTTGTACCGAATACAGAACGCTGACTGGTTCAGTTGCCTGCATGATCAGGCCGTATGAAACGCGCGCAAAAGTACGAAATATCATAAGCAAACCAACACGTTCATTGGGCAATTTGATGAATCCGGGAGGAGCTTTGCTAGAATCTTCTTTCGGAAAGTTAATTTCCCATTGCCCATCTTCTCTGCGCTTGGTTTCAACATTAAGCTCTTTTAATTTGTTATGGTTAGAGGCTGCCTTGGGGTCTCGAACGACACCACCTTTTTGATAAATAGCCAATACATGCCCATCTTCCAGTCCATCGTCGCTGCCACGGTCAATCGTGACAATTGAGTTGGTGGAAGATTCACCAATACCAACGTGTGCATAGATCGAAATAATATTCCCGGTGATTTGATCGTCTGGCGCGTGGGGAATGAAACTCGCCGTTGTTTCTTCGGGCGCGGCAACCAGCTTATCACCCTTAAAGATTTCTTCCTTGGCACGTATAATCTCCGCAGTTGCTGGTTCGCCATAGTTGGTGATATCGGCGTCCCCCAGATAAATTGCTTCAGTACCCAGGACTTCCTTGGTGGCAGGGTCAACTAGCACTTTACCATTGCGGTAAACCTGCCAGGCAGTGCTAGTACCCTCTTCAATTTTGTCCACATATATTTTAACGCCAGGACTCAAAACAACACGATTTTCCTGGCCACCAATAATGGTGGCTGCATCATCGAGCGCATTATTCTCGATCACTAAAGGCTGACTGAGAAATGGAGAAATAACGGCCAGGGATATGGTTGGTACCGCTGTCCTTGCCAGAGCTTCTTCACGGACGGTTGGCTCCAACATCACGGTCTCGCGAATTAAACGTAGTTGAGGCGAGCCGCTATTCATATCCAGAGCAATAACATCGCCTGGGTAAATGCGATGCGGGTTTTTGATTTCTGCGCGGTTCAATTTCCAAACCTTGGGCCATTGCCAGGGATCCTTGAGGAATTTTCCGGAAATTCCCCAAAGCGTGTCGCCTTTAACTACCACATGGCGATCGGGATGGGTTTGTCGTAATTCAACATCGTCCGCCAGCGCGGGCAAGGCTAGGCAACAAAGTATAGCCAGACAACAAAATGAGCGTGGCGTTATAATGGTTTTGTACATATTCAAGACCTCGTATGATGCACAATTGTGTGCATAATCATATAGCGCAGAATTAACTTCCGCGAAGTTGGATTAAATTCTGCATGTAATTCATTCAAAAATCAAGCTTTTATGGCAATTTTAACTATTCTTAATTACCCTGACCCGCGTTTATATACGGTGGCAAAGCCTGTGAAAGTGGTAGATGCTACCATTCGACACTTAATTGGTGATATGGCGGAGACTATGTATACTGCGCCTGGCATCGGCCTTGCAGCGACCCAGGTGGACATGCATCAACAGCTTATTTTGATTGACATCAGTGAAGATAAGCGCAATTTACAAGTGTTTATTAACCCCAGAATCGTTTCTAGTTGCGGCTCGCAGGATTACGAAGAGGGTTGCCTTTCTGTGCCTGGAATTTATGAAACGGTGACACGAGCTGAGAAAATAACGGTAAAGGCGCTGGATCGTAATGGCAAACCTTTTACGCTGGAAGCAGAAGGCCTGCTAGCGGTGTGTATCCAGCATGAAATGGATCATTTGCTAGGTAAAGTCTTTGTCGAATATTTATCGCCACTTAAGCAAACGCGCATTAAAAATAAAATGAAAAAACACCAGCGCGAAAAATTGACCAAGTCAACAAAGTAAACTTCCCTATGAAAATTATATTTGCCGGTACGCCGGAATTTGCGGTACCCGCGTTGGCAGCCCTGATTGCCTCCGGATACGATGTGTCGCTGGTGCTCACCCAGCCCGACCGCCCGGCAGGACGCGGCATGAAAACAAAGGCAAGCCCAGTCAAAGCACTGGCTTTACAGCACAAAATCCCTATTTTTCAGCCAGAAAACTTAAAACAAGCTGAGGTTCAGGCGCGTATTGCATCAGAACAGGGGGACGTCATGGTGGTTGCGGCTTATGGCCTGATTATTCCAGCTGTTGTATTAAAAATGCCACGTTATGGTTGTTTTAATATTCATGCATCACTTTTGCCAAGGTGGCGCGGCGCGGCGCCTATACAACGGGCGATATTGGCTGGCGACAAGGAAACCGGAGTTACAATCATGGAAGTGGCACCAGCGCTTGATGCGGGCGCCATGATAGTACAGGGCGTGTTGCCGATAACCGAAAATGATACGGCGCAGATGTTACACGACAGTCTTGCGGCGATGGGCGCAACATTAATGGCGCAGGTTATGGGCGATCTGGCGCGTGACAGCAAATTGCAAACAACGCCACAAGTTGGTTCGCTGGTAACTTATGCGCACAAGCTGGATAAAGCAGAAGCGAAGATAGACTGGGGACACAGTGCAGTAGAGCTTTCACGTCAGGTGCGCGCCTTTAACCCATTTCCGGTAGCGCAGACTACGCTGCACGACAAGGTATGCCGCATCTGGATGGCGCGTGCACTTGCAGGCCAGGCTGAGTCGGGGGCTATAGTTGATTTGGTTAAGGGCATTACTGTGGGGAGTGGTGAAGGCTTGTTGAAAATTGAGGAGTTACAGACGCCTGGTGGTAAACGGCTATCAGCCAGTGAGTTTTTGACAGGCCACCCTTTGCGGGTTGGCGAATGTTTTGGCCATTGAAAAGGCAAAAAATGTCAGATAATCAGTTAGAAATTTTGATTTTGGCGTCGGTTTAATTTGTACGTTTCCCAACAGCTTGCCGCAAACGCAGTCAACCAGGTTCTGGCTGGGCGCAATCTCACTGCTACACTTGAGGATGTTTTTCACAAGCACCCCAATATCACGCCACAACAACGTGCCGTTGCCCAGGATTTAAGCTACGGCACGTTGCGTTTTTATGGTCGTTTGCAGGCGCTATTGGCGCTGCTCCTGGAAAAGCCATTACAGGATGAGCGTGTACAAGGCCTGCTGTTAGTGGCGCTCTATCAGCTTTGCTACGATAAGGCGGCACAGCACACGGTGGTAGATCAGGCGGTAAAAGCAGCCGCAGAGATAAAAAAACCTTGGGCAAAAGGCCTGGTGAATGCCGTCCTGCGTAATTTTTTGCGCCGTAGTGAGACATTGAACCAGGAGTTGGCGCAGGACGAAGTCGCTCGATATTCTTATCCAGAGTGGTGGATAAACAAACTCAAAAACCAGTATCCGCAAAGCTGGCAGGCAGTGCTTGAGGCCGGTAACCAGCATCCACCCATGACATTGCGCGTCAATCAGCGCATCACCAGTGCTGATGATTATTGCCGAAAGCTGGCCGGGCAAGGCCTGGAAGCGCGAAAATTAAGCAATAGTGCGGTGATGTTGGCCAGGCCATTGCCGGTAGATAAACTCCCCGGGTTTTATGAGGGCGAAGTCTCTGTGCAGGACTATGGTGCGCAGTTTGCAGCCGGATTGCTAGATGTTGCAAATGGCTTACGTGTGCTGGATGCCTGCTGTGCGCCCGGAGGAAAGACCGGGCATGTTCTGGAACTGTTCGATGTGAATATGCTGGCTATTGATAGTGATGCCACTCGTTTGCAGCGAGTGCAGTCTAATTTAGACAGGCTGAAACTCAAGGCTAATTTGGTAGTGGGAGATGCTGCGAATACCAAGACCTGGTGGGATGGCAAGCCGTTTGACCGTATTCTGGCGGATGTGCCATGTACGGCGTCCGGCATTGTGCGACGCCATGTGGACATCAAATGGTTGCGACGCGAGGCGGATATAGCCTCGTTTGTGGCGCAACAAGCATTGATTTTGCAAGGTTTGTGGCAGCTACTGGCAAAGGGTGGTAAATTACTTTACACGACGTGTTCTGTTTTTCATGAGGAAAATCAGCGTCAGATAGATAATTTTTTGATATGCCATGCGGACGCAGCACAATTGCCGCTGACGCATGCACAACATAAACAATTACAGCGCGGACAGTTGTATCCTGGCGCGGAACATGACGGTTTCTTTTATGCGTTACTACAAAAAAACTAATGGACTGCTATGGTTGCTTTTTATTGTACTGTTTTCAGTGCCGCTGGTTTGGGCTGCCACCAGTAACTTGAGTATCAAATCGGCCGAGCTGGTAGCGGCGGACGAGGCTTATTTG
>JBCKUK010000006.1:0-63532 GCA_038924905.1 Methylophilaceae bacterium
TTTTTCAACAGGGTATTTTTTCGCATTCAGATCCATTTTGGTATTGGCCGCTTGAATCAAATCAATCTCCAGAACGTCTGCAATCCGCAGCAAATAAACAAACGTGTCCGCAAGCTCATGGCTCACCTGTTCACGCTTTTCGGGGCTCAGTTCATAGCTTTCCTGCTGCGTAACCCATTGAAAGTGCTCCACTAACTCAGCGGCTTCTACAATCAGCGCCATGGCTAGATTTTTGGGTGAGTGAAATTGTTGCCAATCGCGCTCCTCCACAAATGCCTTAATGCGACTGCGCAAATCGGCTAATGAATCTCTTGGTGAATCACTCATGTTGCGCCTTCTCTTTTCTGTTGGAGCCCGCCACCATCTTGATTTCGAATAAACGACATTCCAGCGCCCCGTTAAACAACGGTGTGCGCTTGGAGGGAGCCAAGCGCATGAGTTTGGGTAGCCGCATATCTGTCGTCAAAAAATAGGTATTCCAGCCAGCGAATTTACGTTTCAATGCTTCGCCTATTTTTGGATAAAGCGCGGCCAATTCTTCATCTTCACCGATGCGCACACCATAAGGCGGATTAGCGACCAATACGCCTTCATCCGCTGGTGGAACAGCTTCTGTGATATCCGTTTTAGCTAACTGCACGGCCTCCAGCAGCCCTGCCGCCTGTAAATTCTGTTTGGCGATGCGCACTGCACGTAAATCATTATCACTGCCATAAATCTTCTGGAAACTGGCTGGCTTGGCCTTATCCAGAGCTTGTTGGCGTATTTTTTTCCATGCTGGCTCATCAAAATTCTTGAGTTTTTCAAAGCCAAAACTACGGCCAACTCCCGGGGCAATATCCAGCGCCATCATGGCGGCTTCCAGTAAAAATGTGCCGCTGCCGCACATCGGGTCCAGCAGCGCCATTCCTGGTTGCCAGCCGGATAGCTTCAAAATTCCTGCGGCCAGGTTTCCGCGTAAAGGCGCTTCAATACTGGCACGGCGCAAACCGCGCTGAAATAACGCCGCGCCCGAAGTATCCACAAACAGCTCATAAAGGCTGTCGGTGAGATACGCATGAACACGAACATCGGGTGCTTTGGTATCAATATACGGACGGCTGCCAACCTCTGCGCGGAACCTGTCGCATACTGCGTCCTTGATGCGCAGCGTGACAAACTCCAGGCTTTTCAGCGGGCATTTTGTGGCCGTCACTTTCACCATAAAATTGCGCCCCACCGCAAACCATTCATGCCATGGCAACGCGTATGCTGCCTTGTAAATATCATCTTCACTGGTGTAGGTTCCCTTATCCACGCGCCACAAAATGCGCGTAGCAATACGGCTTTGCAGATTAACCTGATAGCACAGTGGCAAGTCACCCGCGAAACCGACACCGCCGGCGGTAGAGTCCAATGCCTGCGCACCAAGTGTGCTCAGCTCATTCTCTAGCAGCGCTTCCAGTCCGCGTGGGCAAGTGGCAAAAAATTGGTGTTGGCTCATAGTTATTCCACTCAAGATTCCAGTAGCAAGCGATTGCTGGTATTAGCGTTGTGTTCTCTTAGCTTCTCGACAAATTCCAGAAACTCGATTTTATGCTGCGCTTCAAGCGCTTTGGCGCTCTCTCGCAATGATGGCCAGCGTAAATCTTTTGGTGCCCGCTTGAAGCAAAACACCACAATATTCCCCGGGCGCCCGGTAGGCATTATCAGCACGCGCTGATTAAAACTCTGCTCCATGCGCTGCAAATACACATCAAAATTTCTGTCCGAGCCCCATATATTGATCACCATCATGCCATCCATAACAAGCGACTCAGCGCAGCTATCAAAAAACACCTGCGTGCACATGTCAGCTGGAATGCCGTTGCTATCAAATGCATCAATCATCAGCACTTGCGCAGAGGCAGGATTTTCCTGCAAATAATTTACGCCATCGCCCTCTATCACCTCGAACCGGTCATCGTCGTCAGGCACCTGAAAATGGCTGCGCGCAATGCGGATAATCTGCGGATTAATCTCTACCACTGTAGTTGTGATTTCCGGCACCTGCTGATAGATGTATTTAGGTACGGAGCCGCCGCCCAACCCTATCGCCAACACGTTTTTGACGTTATTTGCAAACAGCAAAAAACACATCATGCCGCGCGTATAGTTCAGTTCCAGCGCGTAAGGCGCATTGATGCGCATGGCGCTCTGTATGGTGTCATTGCCCAGATGCAGCGCGCGCACGCCGTCCGCTTCGCTTATATCAACGCTGGATGCATCGAACACATTGCGGTAAACACTACGGACAAATTTCGAGCCTATACGAAACATTCTTATACTTCGTCATCCATAGTCTCGGACGAGCTCTCTGCCACAACCGCTTCAGCCGCCTTGAAGCGTGTGTCCAGCTCCAGCAACAAGGAGTCAACCCGTTTGATTTCCAGTTGTACATGCGTTCCCGCAGGTAGCTCTGGCAAGCTGTGTACCTTGGTGATAAATGGCATGCTATCCAGCCGCACCAGGTTTTCGCGCCATACGGTTGCGCCGACTTCCCGCACCTTCTCCTGAATCAGATATTGCAAACACCAGTAGCGCTCCATGCGGTTCTGAAACTCATGGTAAGCGTTATAGGTAAGGTCAAAGTCGCGCATGGCGGTCGTCAGCGCTTCGCTATTTTTTGGGTAAGCAGGTTCGCTATTCTGCACAATCGACAGTATCTGGCGCTGGTTAATCAAGTCCACTGCGCGTCTAAGCGGTGACGTACTCCAGGTATATTGCGCCACACCCAAGCCCTGATGCGGCACAGGGTTGACTGTCATATACACCTTGCCGCCATTTTGCGCACGGTAGATGCCGGGAATATCATGCTCGGCCAATTGGCTGCCCCAGTAGCGGTTAGCCTCTATCATCAGCTCCGCCACCAGCTTATCCAGGGGCGAACCGCGATGACGGCTGACAATACGCACGCGCCCATTTTCTACATAAAAGTTATAATCAAGCTGCGGTGGTTTATTCGGGTCATACTTACCGCGCGCTTTTTCCAGCGATTCTGCCAGCCTGAACAGCAGCGAAAGCTGCTCCCAGTAAGGGTGGGTGCCCGGCTTATCTATGGTAGTTTCATGAACTGTAGTCTCATTAAAGACCGGCTCAAGCTCATCGTGGCGCAGATTAACCGCGATCTTCACCAGCTCAACTTTACTGGCGCGGTTGGCGATGCTCAAGTCAGGCGCCACGTCCAGATATAGCGATAGCGCAGGCCGCCACTCGCCTTCCGTCAAGCTAAATGGCGTAATCACCGCTTCCGGCAACATGGTGATTTTATTGCCTGGCATATACACCGTAGAAAGCCGTTGCATGGCAACCTTATCCAGCGGACTTTCTGGGGCAATACCTAAAGCAGGTGCGGCGATGTGAATGCCGATGCGCGTATTGCCGTCAGCCAGTTTTTGTACAGAGAAAGCATCATCAATCTCGGTGGTTGTGCTGTCGTCTATGCTGAAAGCTTCAACCTCGGCACGCTGCAGGCCATCCGGCACGCGCACCGTTTCGAATTCTGCAAAGCTGGTTCCTTTGGCAAAGTGCTCGCGCAAAAACGCACTAAAGTGATAATCATGCGCCGAAGGTATCGCGCCACAAGCCTCCAGCAGCTTGATCTGGCTAATGTTGGATTCTGTCGCCGCTTGCTCCAGCGCTTTCCATTCCAGCGAGTTTTTGTCAGGCTCGTAAAGCAGCATATCCAGTTTTTCTTTGATCTCGGCTGGCAATTGTTGTGCTTTGAGCTGCTCAACGCATACCGCAATTTTTTCTGCCTGCAGGCGCTTCTTTTCCTGCGCTGCCAGCGCAGATTTCAGGTTGTCCGCTGGCGCAGCTTTATAGTGGCCTTTACCTTTGCGATAAAAATAGATGGGTGCGCCATGCAGCCGGATTGCTACTGCTGCTGCTTCGGTTGGGCTAGGCGCATGACCGTAATATTCGCGTGCAAAATCCTCAAAAGCAAACTCTGCTTCGCCGCAGCACTCCCACAAGAAATCTGTATCCAAAGTTGCCGCCTCGGCAGCAGCGGAGTCCATAAAACCAGTCAGCGCGCCTTCAAAACGCAGCAGCACATTTGCAGTTTTAATCTTGGAGCGTTTACCGCCGGGGGCTTCAACCTGCAGCGAGCCAGGGTTTTCGGACATGATGGTAGCTACTTTAAAGCTGCTGTCTTCTTCGTAAAATACATTCATTGCGGGCTAACATGGTTGCGTAACGCGCATTTTACCGTGCTTTCAATACTCGCGGCTTTTATGATTAACTAGGTTTTCGTGATTGAGTTTCAGTCGATGAGGCATTGATGTAGATTTAATATGCTCGTAAACTGTAAACCTATACTGACCCCTTCAGCTTCTACGTTGGGTATCACTCAAGCCATGACCGAGATTCTGATTAAGTATTGAGACGGGGACGGCGACATTACTGAGCGCTGAATCTCCGATCTCCACCTAGAAAGCGCGACAACTATTGATGCGTTTTGTCATCTTCGGAACGCTCGGCGGCCATTTAGGATGGATCGCATTGTCCATGCAGTTAACCCAGATACAGGTGAAGTTCTAAATCCATACCAACTCATAGGCAGCTCCCCACAAGGTAGCCGAGAATCGTTGGAATCCATAACTTGGCGCGTGATACCAATCGTCAAGGCTCTAAAGTTCTTTACGCTGTCCACGCGCGGCTTCGCCAAACGCGAAAGGGAGCACGTGATTCAGTTTCTGCAAGAAGTCACTGATGTCTCGGCTTATTCAAAGGAAGAGATATTGGAGAATGGGTTTACAAGCTGTGGTGCGGCGACCTTTACGCATATCACGATGGCGACACTAGGGAATACACGGAGACCTTAAGAAATATTCCCAGTGAGTTGCTTGATCGGTGTCGAGTTTACGCGCTGCTAGTCGCGCGTGGCAGCGGCCGCAAACCAGTTAACCCTAGCTGGTTAGAGAGAATCGAGTCGGAGTTCAGCCCAACTCCAATAGTGCAGAAACCCGAGAAAAATCAAGAAGAGCGTATCTCCGTAACTATCAGCATCGATTAGGCAGCTAGGTAGGGTGGGCAGACTTTCTGCCATTCTCGCAGACAGGTGGGGCTTTGCTGTTTCATTTACTGTCTAAACTGTATGAGCGCACCAGCGTGATTATTACCACTAATCTTACCTTCTCAGAATGGAGCAATGTGTTCATTGATGCCAAGCTGACTACTTGTTTAGTCCCCAAATTAAATGGTAATATCTACCGCCAACTTAAAGAGGAGAAGCCATGGGACAAATATTACACGGAACAGCCACGACTACGCACGCTACCCGAGCAAAAATACAAGCGTCTGAAAAGAGCATCAGCGCGCTAGCACAACAGTACGCCATCAACCCAAAAACGGCCCGTAAGTGGAAAAACCGTGATTCCGTTGAGGATCGCAAGTGTGGTTGCAAGCCGGGGCAAGGCAGTGTGCTCACCCCGTAATTTGTTCTGGCCTATTCTGGGCAAACTGTTGGGCACTGAGACAGCCCAGCCATACGACCAACGGATTGAAGCGCTAAAGCATGCCCGCATTGCGTTGTGGGACGTGCTCAAATCATGCGTTAGGGAAGGCAGTCTGGACTCAAACATCGAAAACGACTCATTGGAGCCAAAGAACTTCAGTTCGTTCTTTTTGCAGCATCCAGAGATCACGCATGTCTTCTTCAACGGCGCCAAGGCTGAGGCCTGTTATCGGAAGCATGTATCGTCCAAATTCAATTTAAGGCCACTTCAATATCAGCGCCTCCCATCCACCAGCCCTGCAAATGCCGCCATAGCTTACGAGAATAAACTGCAAGCATGGCAAGCGATACAGGGACTGATCTCCAGATTTGCCCTACTTTCCTGATGACCTATCGACTCCTCGCAGATTTTGTTCTGGTTTCCCATTTCCTCTTTATCGGGTTCGTCATTTTTGGTGGCCTTTTTGTGCTTCGCTTTCCCTGGATGGCACTCGCCCACATACCAGTCGCCTGCTGGGGAATTTTCATCGAATTAACCGGAGGGGTATGCCCTCTCACTACGCTGGAAGTGGAGTTTCGCCATGCGGCTGGTGATGCGGGCTACGCGGATAGCTTTATTGAACATTATCTTCTACCCATCATCTACCCCGCCGGGCTGACGAGAAGCATACAATTAGAATTGGCTGCTTTAGTAATATTCATCAACATTGCAATATATGGATGGGTGATATATCGACTGCGAGTTCCCCGCGCAAAATGATACCTAACCAACGCTACCCTCATTAAAATGAATAAATTCACATTTGCAGGTAGATTAAAAAGCATCCAGTGTGCGCTAGAAGGCTTGCTGCTACTCAAATCGCAACCCAATGCGTGGATTCATCTTGTTGCAACAATAATCGTCATACTGGCTGGCTTTTATTTTAAAATCACGGCGATTGATTGGGCGATCATCACCTTGGCGATTTTGGCGGTATGGGTGGCAGAGGCACTAAATACAGCCTTTGAATATTTATGTGATGTAACAAACCCGGAATTTAACACGGTAGTAAAAAAGGCGAAAGACATAGCTGCTAGCGCGGTGCTAATTAGCGCCTTGGGCGCAATAATTATCGGGCTCATTATTTTTCTGCCCTACATAGGCAGCAATATGAGTGGGAATACCTGAAGAAAAAACTCAAACTTCGGGCGCCCGATTTTTACCAGCGATATGGCGGTATCGCCATGCCGGGGCCACATCCTTTGTTCATGATTATGGAAGGCAAGATTTGTGACTGGGAGAAACCATGACAGAGAAAAACAGAACCAACCAATTTGATTACATTGAGCTCCCCGCACGCAGCATCAGTGATGCTTGCTGTCTGGTCAGATAAATAATGGGACAGACCACCTTTATTTTTTATTTTATTCGGCTTATAATCAGGTTTCACCTTGTGTGAAAGCCTGCCATGCCACGCCGCCCTCGCATCGTTTATGACAACTCCACTGTCCATCTTATCCAGCGCGGCAATAACCGTTCTGCCTGTTTTTTTGCGGATGAGGACTATACTTTTTATTTGCAACAACTGGCCCTCGCATGCAAAACTCATGCGATTGATCTACACGCCTATGTGCTGATGCCCAACCATGTGCATTTGCTATTAACGGCGGCTGATGGACAAGCTCCATCGCGCATGATGAAGCAACTTGGCCAACGCTACGTGCAGCATATCAACCGCGCTTACCAGCGCAGCGGAACACTGTGGGAAGGGCGTTTTCGCTCATGCATTCTGGGCGAAGAAGACTATGTGATGAGCTGCTATCGCTACATAGAACTGAACCCGGTGCGGGCAGGCATAGCGGAGCATCCGGCGGATTATCCCTGGTCCAGCTATCGGGCTAATGCGCAAGATGAATCCTCACCTATGCTGGTGCCACACCCATTTATGCAAGCCTTGGGGGCATATGAGCTGGAGAGAAAAAATGCTTACCGTGAAATGTTTGGTGATGCGCTGGATAATGGCCTGCTAAATGAGATGCGCCTTGCTACCAATGGCAATCTGGTGCTTGGTAGCGAGGGTTTTCAGCAGCAAATTGGAACAGCGCTTAAACTGCGCACCTGGCGTGGCAAGGCTGGCAGGCCAAAGAGCAAAATTAATAAGGTCTGAGCCGCGACCTCAAAGCTTGTTAAACACCTCATTCCATAAATCTTTCACCGCGTTTACCTGCACCTCTACCTCACTCAAAGCCACACGCGCCCTGCTATAGCCTTGCAGACGAATAGCGTGCTGCAGACGACGATATTCACGATAAGCTGCGGCTACAATTTTGGCTTTTTGTTTTGCTATCAAACCCAATTTAGCCAGCATTTGTAACAACGCAATATTGCCGATATTTTGTGTAAGCTGCGGGTATTGATTTGCATGCGCCAATACTAAAAATTGCACGATAAATTCCACATCTACAATGCCGCCGCTATCATGCTTTAAATCAAATAAATCGCTGGTATTTGGATGTCCGCTGTGCATTTTCTGGCGCATGGCTGCAACTTCCTCACGCAGTTTCTCCGGCTCTCGTGGCTGGCCTATTACTTCATTACGTATCTGCTCAAAAGCTGCACCAATTTTGGCATCGCCAGCGCAAAACCGTGCTCGCGTCAGCGCTTGATGCTCCCAAACCCAGGCCTTGTTTAATTGGTAATCGCGAAAGGCCTCAAGTGAGATGACCAATAGTCCACTGGCGCCATCAGGCCGCAGCCTTAAATCAGTCTCGTATAACATGCCTGCTGAAGTTAAACTACTCAGCCAATTGTTAATACGCTGACCAAAGCGGGCATAGATCTCACCAGCCTCTGGCGCTTTATCGTCGTACAGAAAAATAATGTCGAGATCGGAGGCATAGCCAAGCTCTTTACCGCCCAGCTTGCCGTAACCGATCACGGCAAACTTTGGGGTCTTGCGATGCTTGCCGCGCAAGATCGGCCAGATGGTTTCAATCGTGGCTTGTAAAATCAAATCAGCCAACGCACTCAGGTAATCGGAAAGCGTTTCCAGCGGCAAATTACCTGCTACGTCTTTAGCCGCAAACCGAAATACAGCTGCATGTTTAAAGTGACGCATGGTATCCATCTGCCGCTCTATATCACCATCTACCTCGGCAAGGCGATGCTTTAATTCCTTGCGCATCGCAGCAAAGTCAGGCTCTGCATACAGGTTGCGCGTATCCAGTAGTTCATCCAGCAAAATCGGCTTCTGCGTTAAATATTGCGCGAGCCAAGGGCTTGCATCGGCGAGCTTGATGACCATACTTAAAGCTGCGGGATATTCGGCCAGCAACGCCAGATAACTTGCGCGGCGGCAAATGCTTTCGAGTAAATCCGACACCCGCATGAGCGTGGTTTCTGGGTGTTGTTGCTGCGCTGCCTGTGCTATCACCATTGGCATTAGCGCATCAAAACGCTGGCGGCTTAGCTCAGGCAACTGTTTATATCTGGCACTTGAATTCAGGCTATAAAGACGCCGCAGCGTTTCTTCAGGAGTTTTATAACCCGCCGCTTGCAGACTCGCTATGGCTTCAGCTTCGTCCAATCTACCCTGCCAGATTGCAGCCATTTGGTCATCATCGCCTGCATTTTTTTTCTGGTCACTAAATACTGCGCTAAAATGCTGCGCTACTTTGCCACGATGTAGGTCTATCTTGACTTTCAGCGTTGCCCAATCAGTAAAACCCATCGCCAGTGCGATGCGTGCCCGAGCTGTCCCTGTGGTTGGCAATTCATGCGTTTGAGCATCCTCTACATATTGCAATCTGTGTTCCAGATTGCGCAAAAAGACATAAGCAGCACTTAACTCATTGACGGCGCTTTGCGGTAACAACGTTTTTTCTTGCAACAGTTGCAGCACTTTCAAAGTTGGGCGTATTTGAAGGCTGGCATCGCGGCCACCGCGGATAAGCTGAAATACCTGTGCGATAAATTCCACCTCGCGAATGCCGCCGCTGCCAAGCTTAATGTTGTCTTGCATCTCGCGCCGATTCACGTCTCGCTCAATCTGTACCTTAAGATCGCGCATAGAGGCAATCGCGCCGTAATCAAGATATTTGCGGAAGACAAAGGGTCGCAGCAGCTTATCCATATTTTTGCTCAGCCCCGCAATCACACGGCCCTTAATCCAGGCATAGCGCTCCCACTCGCGACCTTGATTCTGATAGTACTCTTCCAGCATGGCGAAGCTGCAAGCCAGAGCACCTTCGCTGCCATAGGGCCTCAGCCGCATATCCACACGAAAGACAAAACCGTCCTCGGTAATTTCATTGATTGCCGCGATCAGCTTTTTGCAAAGCCTTGTGAAATAATCAAAATTGCTTAAAGGTTGGTCGCCATTGGTATTGCCGTCCTCTTCAAAGGCAAAAATGAGATCAATGTCGGACGATACATTGAGCTCGCCTCCGCCCAGCTTACCCATGCCAACAACAATTAACTCTTGCCTGCTGCCAAGCTCGCCTAGTGGTATGCCATCGATAGCCTGTTGCCACCTGCTCAAATGCTGCAAAGCATATTGCACCGCTACTTCTGCCAGCGTCGTCATGCAGCGCATGACTTCACCCAAATCTGCCAACCCATTCAAATCACGGGCTATGGTGCGCAGCACGACTTGCTGGCGTAGTTTACGAAGTGTAGATTTCAGCGTAGCTTCATCAGCCACCTGTTGCTTAGCCAGCCAGCCGCGCATGGCTTGTTCGGTCCACGGCTCATGCAGATTTTCCAGCAAGTTGGTCAGCAAGGCTGCATCGCTGAATAACAAACGCTGGATAAATGGACTGCATCGCATGGCATGACGCAGCTTTGCCTCATCCTCAGAGAGTTTTATGCTGTCTTCCAGAATTTCGTTGAGTGTGTGCATCTTAATTTTACGCAAGGCGTGATGTTATTATTCTGCTTTAATTTAAGCGGGTCGTCATCATCAATTCGAACTGGCAATTAGCCCCCAACTATTCAGCACTGGCCAAGATTTTCGGCAGTCTTGATGCAGTATTCGCGCTAAAGGGCGAGCCCATCACCCGTGATGCACTATCCGAACTTATCCGTGTTGAGCACCAGGGTGTGCGCTACTACGTCAAGCGTTATCGCAAAGCGGGGAAGGGATTGTGCAAATACTTCGGTACACCGCACATTCAAAATGAATGGCAAAATTTAGAGTGGTTTGCCAAGTGTGGCATTGCTACCGCTCCGCTGGCGGCTTATGGCATGCAGCGCTCGTTCGGCAGATTTATTCGTGGTGCGATGGTTACGCAGGAAATTCCCAATGCCATTGATCTTGCCCAATTGGCAAGAAAGAATGATGCCCGTTTACAAAACCGCGCATGGGTGAATCAGATCAGCCTGCAATTAGCTGCGATTGCGCGCACCTTGCATGAAAATCGTTTTATTCACAACGATCTGAAATGGCGCAATCTGTTAGTGGATGACCAAAACAAGCTGTATCTCATTGATTGCCCACTGGGTGGTTTCTGGCGCTGGCAACTGCTCAAGTACCGCATGGTCAAGGACATTGCCAACCTGGATCGCGTGGCTAAATACAAGCTCAGCCGTACGCAGCGCCTGCGCTGTTACCTGCAATATGTCGGCCACTCACGCCTCACTGACAGCGACAAAGAAATGCTCAATACTCTATTAACACGCCCCAGAGGCAGAGTGAGCAGTTTTAGCAAACAAGCTTAAACACAAAACAGGCTACTTTTGGCCACATCTCGCGTAAAATAGCGCCCTTTTCACTTCAACAAATCTGATGAGTAGTCCAGAAATCAAGCGCCGCCGCACCTTTGCCATCATCTCACACCCGGATGCAGGTAAAACTACGCTTACCGAAAAACTGCTGTGGTTCGGCGGTGCCATTCAAATCGCGGGCGAAGTGCGTGGCCGCAAGGCGTCGCGTCACGCTACGTCTGACTGGATGGAGCTGGAAAAACAGCGCGGTATTTCGGTAACTTCAAGCGTGATGCAATTTCCCTATTCAATTCCTGCTCGCTCTCCTTCGGGCGAGCATGGTCGCGAATACATGATCAACCTGCTCGATACCCCCGGCCATGACGATTTCTCTGAGGACACCTATCGCACGCTCACTGCGGTGGATTCGGCGGTGATGGTGATTGACTCGGTGAATGGCGTAGAAGCGCAAACCATCAAGCTTTTGAACGTCTGTCGCATGCGCGACACGCCCATCATCACCTTTATCAACAAGCTGGACCGTGAAGGCAAATCACCGATTGATTTGCTCGATGAAATAGAATCCACACTCGGTATGCAGTGTGCGCCGATGACCTGGCCTATCGGCATGGGCAAGACGTTCCGCGGGGTATATCACCTATATAACGACAGCATCGCGTTCTTTGACCCACGCGCCGATAAAGGCACCTCGGAAATAATCCAAGGCCTGGATAACACCAGACTGGACGAGTTGATTGGCCGTCAAGCGGCAGAGCTACGAACCGATATTGAGCTGGTGCGCGGCGCTTCGCACACTTTCGATTCCGAGACTTATTTATCCGGCAAACAAACGCCAGTGTTTTTTGGTTCCGCTGCCAATAACTTTGGTGTGCAGTCGTTGCTGGATGCCATCGTCGAGCTCTCCCCAGCGCCTCTTTCGCGCAGCACGGCAACACGTCGCGTAGAGCCTGATGAGCCTAAATTCTCCGGCTTTGTATTCAAGATACAGGCCAATATGGACCCCAAACACCGTGACCGCATTGCTTTCTTGCGCATCTGTGCCGGCCACTTCAAGCGCGGTATGAAAATCAAACAAGTCTCAACCGACAAATTCATGGCGGTGAACAATGCCATCACTTTCATGGCGCAAGACCGTACCACCACCGACGAGGCCTACGCCGGTGACATCATCGGTATCCCCAATCATGGCACGATCAAATTAGGTGATACTTTTACTGAAGGTGAAGACCTTAAATTCACCGGCATCCCTTCATTTGCGCCAGAGCATTTTCGTCGCGCCCGGATAAAAAACCCGCTCAAGATGAAACAACTGCAAAAAGGCTTGCAGCAATTAGCGGAAGAAGGCGCTTCGCAGCTATTCCGTCCGCTCTCCAGTAACGACATGATTCTGGGCGCTGTCGGCACATTGCAATTTGATGTAGTTGCGCACCGCCTGGAATTTGAATACGGCGTGGATGCAGTGTTTGAACCCTACGACTGCGCAACTGCGCGCTGGCTACGCGGCTCAGACGCTGATCTCAAGAATATTTCGGATAAATACGGCTTCAACGTTGCTCTGGATGGTAATGGCGACTATGTCTATCTCGCGCCCAATCGGGTAAACCTGCAAATGGCGCAAGAGCGTTATCCGGATATCCAGTTTCTGGAAACGCGAGAAATTTTCTAGTCTCGCAGTCAAGCTGAAATTTTGATTTATGCTAGTGCGTTTAAAACTCACAAGTGCCGACATGGAGGAGATGAAAACAAATGCTTGAACTCAGACCCAATTGCGAACACTGCAACAAAACCCTGCCACCTGATTCACAAGATGCAATGATTTGCAGTTTCGAATGTACTTTCTGCAAAACCTGTGTGGAAGAAATTCTCAAAAACATTTGCCCCAATTGTGGCGGTGGCTTTTGTCCGCGGCCTATCCGGCCAGCTGCCAAAAGGAAATGATGAATGCCACTCAACTCGTTGTAGTAGCATCAACCGGTATGGCTTCCAGCAGCTCATGCACTATCAGCCAGCGCTCTTCGGCCACTTCGATAGATTGCACTAGCTCAGCCTGTCGTTTAAGCAAAGCTTGAAGTGGAACTTTGTCAGACTGAGCGTACATCGCCTGGTCAGCCAGACGTTCATCAAGCAAACCTTTTTCTTTTTGCCACTTTTCAATATTCACTTCCAGTTGTTCAGTTTCTTTAATCAGCGGTCGGCGCTCTAGAATCCTCACCTGACGCTCAGCTTTGCTTTGCTCGCGGTCTTTTTTATAGGGTGAGTTTTCCGTATTTTTTGCCTCTGCTACAAGCTCTTTAGTACGCTCTTTACTACGCTGCGCTGCCAACCAATCTTTATAATCCTCCAGGTCGCCATCAAAGACTTGTGCTTTGCCATCAGCCACCAATACAAACTTATCACAAGTGGCGCGCAATAATGCTCTGTCATGCGATACCAGCACCACACCGCCATCGTAATCCTGCAAAGCGAGTGTGAGCGCATGGCGCATTTCCAGATCCAGATGATTGGTCGGCTCATCCAGCAGCAATAAATTAGGTCGTGTCCAAATCAATAATGCCAGCGCCAGGCGAGATTTCTCACCGCCGGAGAATGGCCCACAGGGAATCACTACCATGTCGCCCTTGAAATCAAAACTGCCTAAATAATTTCGAAAATCCTGTTCGCGCGTTTGTGGCTCCAGACGCATCATGTGCTGCAATGGCGATTCATCCACGCGCAATTGTTCCAGTTGGTGCTGGGAAAAATAGCCAATATTCAGCTCCTTGCCTGCAACGCGTTTGCCACTGAGCGCGACAAGTTCGCCAGCCATTAACTTAATCAAAGTAGATTTACCGGCACCGTTACGGCCCAGCAAACCCAGCCTTTCGCCGGGGCGCAGGGTCAGTGCAACATCCTTCAGCACGGCGATATTGTTATATCCCGCACTGGCGTCATCCAGCACCAGGAGCGGATCTGGCGCGGCTTTTGTTTGCCTGCACTCAAAATTAAATGGCGAATCAACGTGCGCCGCGCTAATCACCTCCATACGCTCCAACGCCTTGATGCGGCTTTGCGCCTGACGCGCCTTGGTCGCCTTAAAACGAAAACGATCAATGTAACTATGTAGATGTGCGACTTTGCGCTGTTGGCGCTCATACATTGATTGTTGCAGAGCAAGCTTTTGCGCGCGCTGAAGCTCAAAATCCGAGTAGCTACCGCGATACAAAGTAATCCGCTGCTGTTCAATATGCGCGATATGGTCAGCCACACTATCGAGAAAATCCCTGTCGTGTGAAATCAGAATCAATGTGCCGCGATAATCCTTGAGCCAGCCCTCAAGCCAGATCACGGCATCCAGATCCAGGTGATTAGTCGGCTCATCCAGCAGCAGCAAATCGGAGCGACACATCAGCGCACTGGCCAGATTAAGCCGTACACGCCAGCCCCCGGAGAAATCCGACACGGGTTTTGCCAAATCGGCATGACTAAAGCCCAGGCCGTGAAGTAACTCTGCTGCGCGCGCCCGCGCTGAGTAACCGCCAATATCATGCAAACGTGCGTGCAATTCGCCAACCTTGACGCCCTCATGCTGGGCTTCAGCCTCGATTAATGCCTTTTCGATAGCACGCAATTCCACATCGCCATCCAGCACAAACTCGATGGCAGCTTTAGCCAGCGCCGGAGTTTCCTGCGCTACATGGGCGATCACCCACTGCGTTGGAATTTCAAGATCGCCGGATTCGGCATGCAATTCGCCGAGCAACAGGGAAAATACGCTGGATTTGCCCGCGCCATTAGCGCCGGTCAGGCCGACTTTATGACCGGGGTGAAGCTGAAACGACGCACCTTTGATGAGCACCTTAACACCGCGCGTCAAGGTAAGATCTTTAAACTGGATCAAACTTGCCTCTCATGTTGCTGTCAGCCAAAGGTAACAAAAAGTCGTTATTCTAATGCATTTAATGCTATAGAATGACGGTTGTGCAGCGTTTGCCGAACACATTCCATGAGCACGTTAGCAGTATAAAACTAAAAATATGGTCAAAAAGTCTCTGTTCTGGATTTACCGCGCCACGCTCATTACATTGTGGCTCATTATCATCGTCCTCGCCTCGTCAGTATTGGCATTGCGCTATCTGGTTCTGCCGCACATTAATGATTATAAAGATAAAATTTCACTGAGCGTAAGCGAAGCCGTCGGCCAAAAAGTCACTATTGACCACATAGATGCGGGTTGGGATGGGCTTAATCCTCACCTCACATTGCACAAGGTCGAACTTTACGACAAGCAAAACCGCCCTGCGCTGTTTCTGGACAACGTTGAAGCCAGCCTGTCCTGGCTCAGCATCCCACTGCTGGAGCCGCGCCTTTCCTTGCTGACCATACACCAACCAGAACTCACCGTGCGACGCGAAGTTGATGGCACACTATTCGTTGCCGGCATCTCAATGAGCGGGCCGGCGCGACCTGAATTCCCTAACTGGCTATTGCGCCAATCGCGCGTTGACGTGCTGAATGCCACCATATTGTGGCAAGACGATATGCGTGGGGCGCCACCACTCACTTTAAATAACCTTAATCTGCAAATTGTCAGCCCGGCCTGGGAAAGTTTAATTGGGCATCACCGCTTCGGTTTGCGTACCACACCTTCAGCTGGCTCGTCACATGCAATTGATCTGCGTGGCAATCTCTATGGCCACGACGTGAGTCAGCCCAAGCAGTGGCGCGGCACCGTTTATGGGCGTCTGGAAGGCACCGATATTGCCGCCTGGCGCAACTGGGTTTCATATCCTTTTGACTTAAGTGAAGGTTTCGGTGCTGCGCAATTCTGGCTAGGTTTTGCCAATGGTCAGGTACAAAAAGTAACCACTGATGTAATTCTCAATAATGTAAAAACAAGACTCTCAAAAAATAGTGTTGAGGCCAATCTAAGCAACCTGTCCGGGCGGTTGATGTGGTTTAAATATGCTGATGGACAGGAATTACGTGCTGAAAATATTAAAATTACTACAGCCGATGGTCTTAACTTGCAAAGCGGCAAGCTGGGTGTACGTGAAAGACTGGTTGCTGGCAAAGAACTCATTGAAGGCAATGTAGCACTGGACGAAATAAAGCTGGAATCGGTGAACACGTTTGCCAGTTACCTGCCTTTGCCGCAAAAAACCTTGCAGCAACTGGCAAATATCGCACCTACCGGCACCCTCAAGAAGCTGAAAATGCGCTGGAAAGGCGACCGCAATACGCCGAGCGAATACCTTTTCCGCAGTGAGTTTTCAGGGCTGGGGATGCAAGCCTATCAAAATGTTCCGGGTTTTACCAACCTTAGTGGTAGCGTTGATGCAGATGAAACCAATGGCACATTGAAAATAGACGCAAGGCAAGCCACGCTGGATCTGAAAAAAGTTTTGCGGGGGCCGATACCAGCAGATAAATTGACTGGGCGCATAACATGGCGCAACAGCAAGAATGGTACTGAAATCCAGGTAAGTAAGCTCGAGATTGCAAGCCCACACATTACCGGCATCGTCAACGCCAATTACCTACATAAGGAAGATAACAACGACGAAATTGACTTGGTCGGTAAATTCGGTCAGGCCAACGGTAAATTCGCCCATTTCTATTACCCATTCATCCTCAGCAAGGATACGCTACATTGGCTGGATACCTCTATCCTGGCGGGTCGCGGAGAGAATGCCAATGTTATTGTCAGAGGCAAGTTGAGCGAATTCCCCTGGGCAGATAGCAAGCGTGGTTTATTTCAGATTAAGGCCGATATTTTGGACGGCGTACTCGATTATGCAGATGGCTGGCCGAAAATTGAAGGTATCAAACTAGCGCTGCTGTTCGAGGGTAACCATATGGAGATCAATGCCAGCCAAGGGCGTCTGTTCGGTAACCAGATTATCAAGGTCAGAGCCGTTATCCCTGAGCTGGATGCCCTGCATCCGGTGCTGGAAGTCACAGGAGAACTTAACAGCCCTGCCGCAGATGCCATCAAATTCGTCAACAACAGCCCGGTGCTCACTGCCATTGATGGTTTCACGGAAGGCATGCAGGCAAGCGGCAATGGCAAGCTCTCGCTCAACCTGCGTATTCCGCTGGATACCGAAGGGGTAGGCTCAAAAGTTAAAGGTCGTTATGTAGTCAGCAATGGCGCACTCTCCGGCGGAGGCGACTGGCCCACGCTAAGCGGCATCAACGGCAAGCTCGAGTTCACCGAATCCAGCTTGCGTGCCCAGAACATCAGTGCCAAAATTTATGGCGGGCCAGCGCAATTTAATCTGACAAATGGCAAAGATGGACAGTTGCGTGTCGTTGCTAAGGGCCGCATGACTGATAGCGGTATTCGCCAGGCCATCAGCTCACCACTGGCCGATAAACTACATGGCGCAGCCGATTGGAACGGTGAAATCAACATACGCAAGCGTCGGGCTGATCTGGTTATTACATCGTCTCTGGTAGGGCTATCTTCCGGTCTGCCGCCACCATTCGACAAAGATGCCGCCAGTGCGCTGCCACTACGTATCGAGAAAAAATTACAGGGTGCGCAACAAGATGTGATTAACCTTAGTCTGGGTAGCATTGTCAGTGCAAAACTACTGCGCCAGAACCAGAATGGTGTTATGCAGACTGAACGCGGTGAAATCAGCCTTGGCGGCAGCGCCGAATTACCCGCGCAACCCGGCATTATCGTCAAAGGCAATATTGCTCACCTCGATGTGGATCAGTGGCAAGCCATAATGGGCGATAGCAAAGGTGAAGAACCCAAAATTAATATTAGCGGCACCAATCTCGCTATTGGTACGCTGGATATTTTCGGCCGTCGTATCAACGAACTAAAACTGAATGCAAAAACGGTGACAGATGGCTGGCAAATGAATGTGCAAAGCCGCGAAATTAATGGTGATGGCACATGGTTGCGTAGCGGTAATGGCAAGATAATTGCGCGCCTGAAGTCACTGATTGCGCCCTCGGCCGCGCCAGCCAAAATAAGCGACGCTGATAACGCCATAAAAAAAGAACAGCATTATCTGGCGCTCGACATTGTGGCTGAAGAATTTGAGGTTAAGCAAAAGAAGTTGGGGCGTCTCGAATTGCTGGCGAGCGAACAGAATGCCAACTGGCGCATAGAAAAGCTGCGTATCAGCAATCCCGATAGCACACTCACGGCAGAAGGTGAATGGCTTAACTGGAAGCGCAATCCCAGTACACAGATGAATATCAATTGGACTATTAGTGATATCGGCAAAACGCTGGAACGCTTTGGCTACCCCAACACGATGAAAGGCGGTAATGCAGATTTTATCGGCCAACTCAATTGGCCTGGTAGCCCGCATGAATACGACACGCCTGGACTCAACGGCAATTTCAAGGTGGAGGCGCGCAAAGGGCAGATTCTCAAGGTGGAGCCCGGGGTTGGTCGCATATTCAGCGTATTGAGCCTGCAAAATCTGCCGCGTCGATTAACCTTCGACTTCAGGGATGTGTTCAGCAGTGGCTTTATTTTCGATAAAATTGGTGCCAACGCCAAAATTGACCGCGGCATATTGCGTAGTAACGATTTTATGCTGGAAGGCCCCACCGCTCGAGTTGAAATCAAGGGTGAAACAGATCTGGTCAAAGAAACCCAGCATTTAAAGGTAAAGGTTACCCCATACATCAGCGATAGTATTTCCTTGGCAGCTTTGGCAGGTGGCCCGGCGGTCGCTGCCGCAACCTATCTCGCACAAAAATTGCTGAAAGATCCGCTCAACAAGCTGGCGATAGGTCAATATGAAATCGTCGGTACCTGGGACAACCCACAAGAAATTAAATCAGAAGACCAGAGCAAACCTGCCACGCCAACCGCTACACCATTGGGTAAACAATGATAGGCAAAGCAATAACAGCCCGAGCAATCGCCGCCAAATAGCGTATTATTTAATGAAAATATAAAATAGAGCCACACGGAACAGACGTCATGCCTATCATATCACGCGAGAAAATCGCCAAAAATACGACAACTGCCATAGTGCCGGGCGTCATCAAGATTGCCGGTATTCAAATGGCTTCCGGCCCACACGTTTCGGCCAACTTGAGTGAAGCCGAGTGCTTGATTGAAATTGCCGCCAGTCAGGGTGCGAAGCTGATTGCCTTGCCGGAATATTTCGCCATTATGGGCTTAAAAGACACGGATAAAATCAAGGCGCGCGAAGAGGAAGGCGAGGGACCGATTCAACGCTTCTTGGCAAAAATGGCAAAGAAGCACCATATCTGGCTTATTGGTGGCTCCATCCCGCTACGCGCCAGTGTCGCCAACAAGGTGCGTAATGCCTGCCTGGTGTTTGACCCCAACGGTAAACTGGCAGCACGCTATGACAAAATTCACCTGTTTGGTCTGAACCTCGGTAATGAACATTTTCGTGAAGAAGACACTATAGAACCAGGGGAAGGTGTGGTGGTACTGGAAACACCATTGGGCACCATCGGCCTGTCTATTTGCTACGATTTGCGCTTCCCTGAGCTTTATCGTGCCATGGGCGAGGTCGATATCATTGTGGTACCGTCGGCTTTCACCGAAACCACTGGTAAAGCCCACTGGGAGACGTTAATTCGCGCACGTGCCATAGAAAATCTTTGCTATGTCATAGCGCCGGCGCAGGGCGGCTATCATCTCTCTGGCCGAGAAACGCACGGCAACAGCATGATTGTTGATCCCTGGGGGGTGATATTGGATCGCCTGCCGCGCGGCTCTGGTGTAGTCATCGCCTCTATTAATTCCGGCTATCAAACCAGTCTTCGCAACAGCCTGCCCGCACTTAAGCATCGTACTCTGTGAACTCAGACTTCTAATTAATGTCATCTAATTAGGAATTTACTGCTGCTATATTTAAAACATGAAAATGAATACTGAAAACAGGATGTCATGAAGCCGGAAATTTTACCTACAAGCTCCAGCCCGGAAGCGGGCTCGCATTTCAGCACCGCAACAACAACGCTGCTTTCACCTTCCGGCCTTGACTTGCCCGCCCTGCAAGGCGTGCTGGGGCGTATCATGTCGCACAAGGTGGACTACGCCGATCTTTACTTTCAATACAGCCGCGCCGAAAGCTGGGGGTTGGAAGAAGGTCAGGTTAAGTCCGGCAATTTCAGCATAGACCAGGGCGTTGGGGTGCGTGCAGTCAGCGGCGAGAAAACTGCGTTTGCTTACTCGGATGATATTCATTTGCCCGCACTTGAACAGGCTGCCAGCGCTACGCGTGCGATTGCAGCGCTTGGCGGCGAGCAGGCGACACAAGCCATCCAGCGCAGGCAAGCGCCTCAATTGTATTTGCCGCAAGACCCAATCGCTTCACTCAGTGCTGAGGCAAAAGTCAAGCTGCTGGAAAAATTGGAGAGCTACGCACGCAAGCTGGACCCAAGAGTGGCGCAGGTCATGGCGTCTATTGCCGGCGAATATGAAGTAGTCATGGTTGCACGCCACGATGGCGTGATGGCAGCGGATGTGCGGCCTCTGGTCAGGCTTTCAATCCAGGTCATCGCCGAACAGGACGGCCGTCGTGAGCAGGGTTCAGCTGGTGGTGGTGGACGTTTTGATTACAGTTACTTCACCGATGAAGTTTTACAGGACTATGCGGCTAAGGCAGTTCATCAAGCGCTTACTAATCTCAATGCGCGCCCCGCCCCCGCAGGCAGCATGACAGTAGTGCTAGGTTCCGGCTGGCCTGGGATACTGCTGCATGAAGCCATTGGCCATGGCCTGGAAGGCGACTTTAACCGCAAAGGCAGCTCAGCCTTCGCCGGTAAAATTGGGCAGCGCGTGGCATCAAAAGGAGTAACGGTAGTTGATGACGGCACCATTACCGATAGACGCGGCTCGCTCAGTGTTGACGATGAAGGCAATCCAACCCAGCGCACGGTGCTCATTGAAGACGGTATTTTACGCTGCTATATTCAAGACAGCCTGAATGCGCGCTTGATGGGTATGCCGATTACCGGTAATGCACGGCGTGAATCCTATGCGCACATCCCCATGCCGCGCATGACCAACACTTACATGCTCAACGGCAACATGCCACCGGAAGAAATTATCCGCTCGGTGAAAAAAGGCTTGTATGCGGCAAATTTTGGCGGTGGCCAGGTGGATATCACCAGCGGCAAATTTGTGTTCTCAGCGGCTGAAGCCTGGATGATAGAAGATGGCAAGTTGACTTATCCAGTGAAAGGCGCAACCTTGATTGGCAATGGCCCGGACGTGCTCACACGCGTTTCCATGATAGGTAATGACATGGCGCTGGATTCCGGCGTGGGCACTTGCGGCAAAGAGGGCCAGAGTGTTCCGGTTGGTGTTGGTCAACCAACTTTACGCATTGATGGCTTGACGGTAGGCGGCACGATTTAATATGATGACAGCAGGAGCAAAACTCCTGACGCCCAAGCTTCAGACTCCTTACCAACGAAAGGAATAAGAATGGCTGATACCAAGAAAAAACCTGCTATGGCAAAAAAGGCTGTTGCTAAAAAACCCAAGGCCAAGAAACCTGCTGCAAAAAAAGTAGCGCCGAAAAAACCCGTCGCTAAAAAATCTGCCACAAAAAAACCAGCGATGAGCAAGCCTAACAAAATCAGTGCGGAAGAACGTTATCGCATGGTGGAAGTGGCCGCCTATTTTATGGCGGAGCGCAACAAATTCGCTGGCAGCCCGATTGGGTACTGGACAGCGGCTGAAGTGCAAATCAAAAAAATGCTTAGCTAGGGAACCTCTGATTCACTCTGTCTGGCATGGCTTGCTAGAGTAATAGCTACGTATTTTCGTATTCTCTTAAATAGCCACCGCCTTCTGGCAGCGGCTATAATAGGCTGTTTACTCACTCTCCGCGACGGCAACACTCAACTCTGATGCAGTTTTCCCTGCCCATTCCAGCACAAGGCGTTTCCGAACGAATAACACCACAGCCTTCTGGTAGTGATAGCCGTGCATTTGCCGAGCTCGCGCAACGCCTTGCCCTTGAACAGCCTAGAGCCGCCCCATTGGTCATCGTCACTGCCAATGCCTTTGATGCACAGCGCCTGCTCGAAGAAATCCCCTGGTTCGCACCCAGTTTAGCCGTCCATTTGTTGCCCGATTGGGAAACACTGCCATACGACCATTTTTCGCCGCACCCAGACTTAATCTCCGAGCGCCTGGCAACGCTTTATCAAATCAGCCAAAACGCCTGCGATATCATCATCGTGCCCGCAGGTACGGCGTTGTTGCATCTGCCTGCACAGTCCTATCTGGCCGCGCACACCTTCATGCTGCAAAAAGGTCAGAAGCTTGATTTAGAGGCTTTACGTAAGCAATGCGCCGAAGCCGGTTATCACCATGTAAGTCAGGTTACCAGCCCTGGCGAATTCAGCGTGCGTGGCGGCCTGGTTGATCTATTTCCGATGGGTAGCGCCTTGCCTTACCGTCTTGATTTGTTTGATGACGAAATAGAAACCATCCATACGTTTGATGTTGATACGCAGTGTAGTCTCTACCCGGTGGGTGAAATACGCCTGTTACCCGCACGAGAATTTCCGCTGGATGACAACGGCATTGCGCGCTTCCGTCAACAGTTTCGTGAGACATTTGAAGGCGATCCTTCCCGTAGTCGTATATACAAAGATGTAAGCAAGGGCATTGCCAGTGGCGGGATTGAGTGGTATCTGCCGCTGTTCTTTGAGCAAACGGCTACCTTGCTGGATTACCTGCCAGATAACGCCCTGCTCTGCCTGCATGGCAATTTGGACCTTGCCGCGCAAAACTTCTGGAGTGAAGCGCAGTCGCGTTATCGCTTGCTGGCGCACGATGTTGAGCGCCCGATTCTCAACCCTGAAATGCTGCTGATTAAAGCCGAAGATTTTTTTGGTCAAACGCATCAATATGCGCGCTTGATTGTGAGCACAGAAAACATCGCCACCGGCTTGCCTGCACTCGATATTGAGCGTCGCGCAGAGCATCCGCTGCACAAACTGCAAAGCTTTATCAAGCAGTTCTCAGGGCGAATTTTAATCGCTGCCGAAAGTCTGGGTCGTCGCGAAACCATGCTGCAACTGCTGCATGATCAAGGTTTGCAGCCAAAAACCTGCGAAAACTGGGAAGGATTTATTGGTGACAGCGAACGCCTGATGCTTGGCATTTCGCCATTGTACGCAGGATTTATCGCTCCTTCCCCTTCCCAAGGGGAAGGTCGGGATGGGGGTGTAAAAGTTAAGAATGGGGGTATAGGGGGAGGGAATGTGCCATTTGCCATCATCACCGAAGCTGAACTATACGCCAGCCAGGTACGCCAGCAACGACGCCGCGACAAAGACCGTGCGCGTAGCACCGAGGGCATGCTCAAGGATTTATCCGAGCTGCGTGAAAACGATCCTGTAGTGCATGAGCAACATGGTGTAGGACGTTATCGCGGCCTAGTCAACCTGGATTTTGGCGAAGGCGAGACTGAGTTCCTGCTACTGGAATACGCTGGTAACGACAAACTCTACGTACCAGTCTCTCAGCTGTTCGTGATTTCACGCTACTCTGGCGGTCCGGCAGAATCGGCGCCTTTGCATAGACTCGGCTCCGGTCACTGGGAAAAAGCCAAGAAAAAAGCACTCAAGCAAATTCGCGATACTGCGGCAGAATTGCTCAATCTGTACGCCCAGCGCGCCTCGCGCAAAGGCCATGCATTCAAGCTTAGTTTGCACGATTACGAAACCTTCGCTGAAGGTTTTCCGTTTGAAGAAACCCCGGATCAGCAATCGGCGATTGAAGCTGTGATTGACGACATGCAATCCGGCCGGCCAATGGACAGACTGGTATGCGGCGATGTGGGGTTTGGTAAAACTGAAGTTGCCCTGCGTGCGGCCTTCGTCGCCGTGATGGGTGGCAGACAGGTCGCCGTGCTGGTGCCGACCACACTTCTTGCCGAGCAACACTTTAACAACTTTATCGACCGTTTCGCTGAGTGGCCGATCAAGATTGCCGAAATCTCACGTTTTCGTAGCACTAAAGAACAAGCTGAAGCGCTTAGAGGCTTGGCCGATGGCAGCATAGATATCATCATCGGTACTCATCGTCTGATACAGAAGGACGTCAAATTCAAAAATCTGGGGCTGGTGATTCTGGATGAAGAACACCGCTTCGGCGTGCGCCAGAAAGAGCAACTCAAAGCCATGCGCGCCGAGGTTGACGTACTCACACTGACCGCCACCCCGATTCCGCGCACGCTATCCATGGCGATGGAAGGCCTGCGAGAATTTTCCATCATCACCACGCCGCCGCTAAAACGGCTGTCAATCAAGACCTTTCATACCGATTATTCAGAAGGCATTATCCGCGAAGCGGCCATGCGTGAATTCAAACGCGGCGGGCAAGTTTATTTTCTGCATAACGAGGTGGATACGATTTTTGTCATGCGTGAAAAGCTGGAGCGGGTATTGCCAGATGCGCGCATTGGTATTGCCCATGGCCAGCTCAGGGAGCGCGAGCTGGAGCATGTGATGCGTGATTTTTACCAACAGCGCTTTAATCTTTTGCTGTGCAGCACCATCATCGAAACCGGCATTGACGTGCCCACTGCCAATACCATCATCATCAATCACGCCGAAATGTTTGGCCTGGCCCAATTGCACCAACTAAGAGGCAGAGTCGGCCGCTCGCATCACCAGGCTTATGCCTACCTGCTCACCGAGCCGGATCGCAAAATTACCCCGCAGGCACAAAAACGCCTGGATGCGATTCAACTGCTGGAAGATTTGGGCGCGGGCTTTCACCTGGCCATGCACGATCTGGAAATCCGCGGTGCAGGTGAATTGCTGGGCGATTCGCAAAGCGGAGAGATGCAGGAGATAGGCTTCAACCTCTACTCCGAAATGCTCGCTCACGCCGTCAAACGCCTAAAAGAAGGCAAGGAACCCGATATTGCTTCGCCATTAGGGGTAACCACAGAAATAAATTTGCACACGCCAGCGTTACTGCCTGAAATCTACTGCCCCGATGTGCACGAGCGCCTGGTGCTTTATAAACGTCTTGCCAATTGTACTGATAGCGACCAGTTAGGCACCATGCAGGAAGAACTGATTGACCGTTTTGGATTGTTACCGGAACAGGGTGAAGCGCTAGTGGCCTGTCATCGGTTACGTGTACTGGCCAAGCCGCTGGGAATTACCAAGATTGATGCGAGTGACAGCGTAATTCAACTACAATTCAGCCAGCAAACCGAGTTGGATCCCGCCAAGCTCATCGCACTATTGCAGCGCGACAGCCGCTGCCGCATGAATGGGCCGGATAAACTCAGAGTTACTGTGCAATTAGCCGATATCAACCATCGTACTGATTTTATTAAAATGCTGCTCAAGGAATTTATTTAAATGCTGGAAAAACTCATCGCCGTCCTTGCAGGCTTCATCATTTCCGTCATCTCCACCATGGGCTACGGCGGTATTGTATTGCTGATGGCAATTGAATCAGCCTGCATCCCTCTACCATCTGAAATCATCATGCCATTTGCCGGATTTTTGGTCTTTAAGGGTGAATTATTATTATGGGGGTGGCGTTGGCAGGGGCTATCGGCTGTGTACTTGGCTCCATTCCTGCGTATTACTTAGGCATGTATGGCGGCAGGCCATTGGTAGAAAAATATGGTAAATGGGTGCTGATTTCCCATCACGACATCAGGCTTGCAGATAGCTGATTTGAAAAGCACGGCGAAATCACCATTTTCATCGGGCGGCTATTGCCTGTGGTGCGCACGTTCATCGCCTTTCCAGCGGGTATAGCTCGTATGAACATGGGCAGGTTTATTGTATATACCTTTAGCGGTTCATTCATCTGGTGCTGGCTGCTGGCTTACGCTGGAATGAAGTTTGGCGAATATTGGGAAAGTCTAAGCGTATATTTTCACCAGTTCCATATAGTATTGGTGATAGCAGTAATTGTGTTTGCCGTCTGGTATATCCGTAGGCATATCAAGGTAATCCGTCGTTTACACCATCACGACTAACCCAGTACGACTAGTTAAGCTCGATCAGCTTGCCTAAGGCCAGAAAAAATACCGCCTTGCGAATGGGTAAGCCTTCGTCTTTGAACAGCTCAGCGTAACGCTCTAATTGTGGTTGATAATTTTTTGCCTGCTGGCTTAATTCCTTAGCGGCAAGACCCTCGTCCAGCTGCGCGGATTTGTAATCGACGATCCAGCGCTCACCAGCTTCAACAAAAGTACAGTCAATTTTGTGCTGCGTAGCATCAGCTGTGGTGAGCGAAAACTCAGCATGCTGAGTTTCACGTTGCTGCAATACCCATTTTCCGTCTTCGCTTTGCGTGCTAGTGATGAGTGTCGCCAGCACTTCACTGGCAGCTTGATTAGCGTTTTTCGCATCATGTCCGCGTTGTTGCAGCCATTTGCACATGGCTGGGGATGTGCTATTTATCTTGCTTGCAGGCCAGTGGTCTAAGCCAGTGTTTGCTATCATTTCCATATACAAATGCGCCAAAGTGCCACAGTCAGCCGCCAAGTTGAGTGTGGTTTGCGCTGCGTTTTCAATCGGCGGATTGAAGTTGCTTGTGGCATCGTGATGGAGTGTCAATATTTGAGGTAAGGCTAGTGCAGGCAAACGCATCAGTTTGGGCGTAAATGTGCTTAGTTTTTCGAATGTCTGTGTTTCTGATTTAACTACTTCCATTTGCAAAAAGTCGCTTTCTAGCGCTGGCCACAGTAAAGATAAAAACGAATTACCAATAGGTTTAATGCCTTTTTCGCTGTGTTTGACGGTGGCAATTAAATGCAATTTGCGCTTGGTGCGCGTGGCTGCCACGTAAAGCAAGCGCACGATCTCGTTGTTGGCGCGCGTACTTTCTAGTTGTTTAATGTAATCGTAGATACTCAACGCGCCATTTTTCTTTTTCTTTTTAACTGGCGCAGCAAGTAGTTGCGCTTTGCCATCCACGGGGACTTTCTCCCACAACATCAGAGGCGAATCGTGATTCAGCGGCTTGCGGTTGAGCGCGGGCAAAATCACGCAGTCAAACTCCAAGCCTTTCGCCCCATGAATAGTTGAAAATTGCAACACATCGGGCGCATTGATGTCAGGCTTGGCATAGAGCTTTTCCATCGCAGTTTCTAGCTGCGAAAAATCGAGCGCGTTGCCTTGAGCAAGCTTTTCTACCAAATCAAAAAATATTTGTACGTCGCGATTATCGCCAACGCTGACGAGCGTACTCGCGCCGTCTAGCTTGAGCCAAGTGCCTTCTAGCCAGCGCCGAAGCGGCATGCGGCCTTGCGCGATAAACGTCTCATCCAACACTTTTTTTACATGCATTAAGCGCTTTTGTCCGTCCACGCTTAGCGTTGCAATGCGCGCATCATCCTGCATCAATTTCCAAACAGTTTCGCGATGATCGTCAGCACACAGTGCATGCAAATCAGCTAGAGTGAGGCCGCACCAAGGGGCTCTTAAAATATTAAGCCAATGCACGCGATCGGCGCGGTGAAGCAGGGCGCGCGTGAGCGAAAGCACATCTTGCACAGTTTGGCGGTGGCTAAGCGCTTCAATTTCTAGCGCCTGAAATTTTATGTCGGCATAATTGCGTCTAATTTCAGTGACTAATTCATGCAGATGCGAGCGCGAACGCACCAAAACCGCAATTTTTTGCGTGGGGTATTTTACTTGTTCTTTTCTAATTAAATCGGCCACATAGCGCGCTTCAATCGTTTTTTCCGCATCGCCTTCCTCGTCGCTATCCAACACCATTGGATGCACCGAAACGCCCTCATCTTCACCCAAATCACACTTGGCAATAAATGGACGATAACTAATCGCTGCCTCAATTTCGTTGTCGTCCGCTGGAAATATTGTCTCGAAAGTTTGGTTGATCCATTCCACCACTTTAGGCTGCGAGCGATTATTGAGGGTGAGTTTGAGTGATTTGAGTGGCACATGCCCAATGCCATACTCGGCTGCTTGCAAAAACAAACTTACGTCGGCTTTGCGGAAGCGATAAATCGACTGCATGGGATCGCCCACGCAAAATAATGTGCGTTTATCTTGTGGTTCCCAACCTTGCGTGAGCTGCTGCAAAAGCGCCATTTGCGTGGCGTTGGTGTCTTGAAATTCATCCACTAACAAATGTGAAATTTTGTAATCGAGCTTGAGCGCTAAATCGGTCGCGCCCCGATCGTTACTTAGTGCGTAAATCGCAGATTGTGCAATCGCCACAAAATCCACCTCATTCGCGGTCTGGAATACCGTCCACAAATGCGCGGCAGCTTGTTGTAGCAATTGCGCAAACGCTTGCACAATGGCACTGTTTTCATGTAAATCATCTTGGCTGACGACAGGCAATCTGCCAAGTGCATCGAGTGCACTCGGATCGGCAATCAGTTCACAAACTTGCACAAATGTCTGAATATGTTGGTCTCTGTCGAGATGCTTTGTGAAACCAAAGTTGACATTTAGTCCTTTGGGCTTTCTAAAGTTGCCATCCGTTAATAAAAATTTCCTTAAAACTAACCAGCTGGAAAGCTCATCTACACTGGTTTCTATCGGTTCTTGCCAGTCAAGCAATTTAGTATATTCATGCGTATCTTCTAAATTGCTGGCAGAAAAACGCACCACAGGCATAAGCATAGTTTGATAACTTGCGGGGAATGCTTGCAAAGCTGCTTCTAGTTTTTCCTCGATACATTTTTTAAGCGCTTGCTGGCATTGCACAGTAATTTCCGCACTAGTCAGCGCAGTGTGATGCCCCGCCAAATGAAGCCATTGCTCACGCTTGGCGAGCATATCTGCCAACAGGCTGCTCAGCTTTTCAATGTCATTGTTCATAAAACTCAGCACCACACTGACAGGCGCTTGCAGACTGGTTTCTTGTGCCACATGCGCGAGTGCGCGCTGCGCAGCTTCTGCATAAAATAGGCTGGTATCATCGCTCACACGCGGTTGGCCACCCAGGCGACTTAGCAGCGGCATTTGTCGCGCAAGGCTACTACAAAGCGCGTCCATGGTGAGGATTCTTAAACGTGAAGGTTGTGTAACTAATTGCCAACCGCGCTCGTTTGCGCGTTTAAGCGCATCGTTCGCTAATGTCCGTGTTGTATGTTTGTGCGACTTGGTTATCTCGGTGCTATTTTCGGCATCTAGCAAACTTTGCAATATGCGGTTGCGCATTTCTGCCGCAGCTTTATTGGTAAAGGTGAGGGCGATAATTTCTTCAGGATCGTCTACGGTTGAAAGTAATTTTAAGTAGCGCTGTGTAAGCAGCTCGGTTTTACCAGCGCCCGCAGGTGCCTCGATAATAAACGATTGCAGTTCGAGTGCCCGAATGCGATTGTCTGCGTCGAGTTGCTTGAGGGCGCTCATGTGCGCTTTTTCTGCTCAAATTGCAAGGCGCGCTCAGGCAAGCGTAACAAGGGTTTTACGTCACAGTAATCGAGGTCTTTTTCATCATCAAACGTCACGCTCGCCACGCCATTTTTGATTTCTTTGGCAATGTTGCTAAGGCTGGTATGCCAATGCGCAATTAATGCTGTGAAGTCGACAAACGGGTTGGATTTTTCGCTCATACTCGGCAACAGGCCTTGCTCCGCCGCGATACCAGCAAACTTGCATTCGTTAATATTTACCTTGGCAAAGCAAGCGGCGACAACATGCTCATTTTGCAGTACGAGCGAGACATAAAGCGGCAATTGCGGCTCGTGAATGCGCTGCTCCGACCATGTCTTAATCGCAGGTAAGTTTTCACCTGTTTTGTAATCGATCACCGCCAAGCCGCCGTCCGCAAGCACGTCTATGCGGTCAATGCGGCAAGTAATTTCCAGGCCTTCAATATTAAGCGTGTGTGCTACTTCACAGTCCCGAACACTGAAATCTGTGCGTTGCTTTTCAAGCGCCAGCCAAGTTTGCAGTAATTGCTGCAAACGCCGCTGTTCAATTTTGATGACTTGTACAGGCAGATTGATGCTCATCTCATCTTTTAATTGCTGTAGCGCTTTACCAATCGCCGCAGCACTCATATCTTCCAGAGCATTATTTGATAGGGCTTTGAGCGTGTTTAAATCTTTGCACGCCAACCAAAAATGTTGTAAAACTGCGTGCACTAATTTACCGCGCACCATGTTGTCCAAGCCTTCAGATGGTTCCTCCAGTTTTTTTGCCCCCAGCCGATATTGATAAAACGCCCAAGCCGGGCAAATTGCCTGCGCTTCAAATAACTTGCTGCCACCGCGTACTTGTTCGTTTGCTTGTATTGGCGACGCGATGCTGTCATCGATTAATTCCATTTTTGCAGGAATGGCCAATTGCTCAGCTAGTGTTTGTATCGTCTGCGCATCCGATTTGATTGGAATGCCTGCTAATAATGGCGAGACACGTAACTCACGCTCACCCTCTTTATGCGACCAGGAAAAAATGACTTCAGCCGCGCTGTTGCAAAGTCGCGTATGAATTTTTTGAGCAAACACGCTTTGTGCCTCTGGGTTGGCGCCTGGCGTCTGCAAATCGCGCTGTAATGCGGCTGGTAATAGCGGGTTAGGCGCAGCAGGCGGCGGCCAATGCTGATCATTCAGCCCCAACACCCAAATCGCATCAATGGCTTTAGGCAAGCTTTCCAACATGCCCAGCACTTGAATGCGTACGTTGTCGCCAGCCTCAGGCTGAAATATGGTCGCAGTGCATAACTGCTGCAATTTTTGTACCGCATCCGAGGCGCTTAAACCACCTGTGAGCTTATCCAGCGCGGCAAAGCTGGCAAGCACCTCTAGCCATTTTTGTTTTGCTTGATATTCATGGCTGCCTAGAGGGCGCGTTTTTGACCAATTCAGCGTATGTAGCAACTCGGAAAAAAGATGCGCCCAAACGGACGGCAATTGCTTTTTAGACCAGTTTTTTTGCTTGGTTAGAATAGATTGCAGGAAATTAATCGTTTGATCTAATTGATTATTTTTATCTGCAAGAGTTAGCAGCACTTGCAATTTAAAGGTACGTGTTAGGGTTTTGCGCATGCGTGCATCCAGCAAACTGCGCGCATCCAATTCGCTCAAATCGCCCCAATACACATCTAGCAACAAGGCACTTATGGTTGGCTGTTCAATGGCCTTGTCTACCGCGCTTAACCACAACAAATTAAGCGCGGTACCTATCATCGCTTGCTCGCCCAATGCTAAACCTAGCGAGAAATCGTAAATGCGTGGCGTCTCATATTGGCTGGCATGCAGCGTTTCTGGGTGGAATGTGTCGTCGAGTAAATCCGCCAAAGGGCGGCGGATGTTGGCTAAAAAAGGACTGAAAATAGCCAGATCAGCTTGCGGGTTTTCTGACAGATGCTGCTTTGCCCAAGCCACCGCAGCGCGACACTCAGCGCCGATGTCGTCCAACCCAATTTGCGCGATATTTTGCTTGTTGGTTTGCGCCTGTGAAATTTCGAGTTTGACGTCTTTGGTTTGCAGCGACTCAATCAAATGTTGCTCAAGCGGTGTGATACGGTCGAAGCCCAGCCATTGCATATTTTCAGGCAAAGGCAGTTGTGTAGTGTGAATAACGCCAGCCTGCATAGCCAATATCCGAGCTGGTTCCAGAGCATCATGTTTTTTGCATAAAGCGTTAAAAACCGCGCGCCAACGCAAAAATTGCCGTGTTTCGCTGCTTATAAAATATTGGCTTAAACTCTCATCGCTAATCTGCCATTCAATCAATCCAAGATTAGCCTCCATGGCTGTTTGCGCTAAATTTAGCACATCAAACAAATCAGCTAATTCATGCTTGGCCAGACATTGCTCAATCGCCGTTTGCCACAATAACTTTTCGGTAAAATTGTTGAGTGAATTAACAGTAAAATTATCGGCCGCAACTTCGCCAGCTAGCATGGCATTTGTAGTGAATTCCTGCAGCCATTGCTGCAAAGTCATTGCTTTGGGCGTTTGCCACTGGCTTTGTTTGGCTGCTAGCTGCTGCTGATTCAGCGCCGTTTGCACAGCGCGCGCAAGCCTCAGCGTGGAGCAAATAATAAGTGTAGGTTGATCTGGTGTCATACTCATTATTGTAAACGCTGTGGCTTGATACTTATGCGAATTAGTGAAAGTTACTTACTAGGACTTTATCGTGTGCAAGGTTAAAATTTAAACTTATGGCAGACCAAAAAAATTACATTACTCCTGAGGGCCATGCGGCTATAGAGGCTGAGTTCCAGCAGCTACTCAAAGTGGAACGACCCGAGGTGGTCAGGGTAGTTGCCTGGGCTGCCAGTAACGGTGATCGCTCAGAAAATGGCGATTACATCTATGGCAAAAAGCGATTGCGCCAGATTGATTCGCGCCTACGCTTTCTAATGAAACGCATGGATTTGGCAGTCATCGTTGACCCGCAAACGCAGCAAGGGCTGGAGAAAATTTTCTTCGGTGCCTGGGTGACCTTGTATTCGCTGGAACGCGAGACCGAGCACGTCTATCGCATTGTCGGTCAGGATGAGCTGGAGCCGAGCAAAGGCTATATCAGCTGGGTTTCACCTTTGGCGCGCGCCCTGCTCGGCAAACAGGTAGGCGATGTAGTGCGCGTTGAAACGCCGGGCGGTACAGAAAGTTACGAAGTGCAGGAAGTCAGTTACCAGGCATCGACAGGCGTCTGATGCAGCGTTGGGATATTTTTTGCCGCATCGTTGATAACCATGGCGACATCGGCGTCTGCTGGCGTTTGGGTAGGCAATTGGCGCATGAACACGGCCTCGCCATGCGTTTATGGGTAGATGATCTTATCGAAGCAAAGCAGTTGATTACAGCGCTCGACACAAGCCAACAAACGCAAAAAATTGATGGTGTTGAAATCTGCCATTGGCGTGAGCCTTTCCCCAAGGTGAAGGTAGCGAATACCGTCATCGAAGCCTTCGCCTGTGACTTACCCGCCAGCTATCTGGCGGCGATGACCAAGACCAAGCCGGTCTGGATCAATCTGGAATATTTGTCCGCAGAGCAGTGGGCAGCCGAGTCTCACCTGCTTGCTTCGCCGCATCCTACATTAGCGCTTACCAAGAATTTTTTCTTTCCCGGGCTCACCGCGCAAAACGGCGGACTGATTCGTGAGCACGGCTTGATTGAAAAGCGTGATGCGTTCCAGAGCGATACTCAGGCACAGACAGCATTCTGGAAAAAGCTGGGGGTGTCGGGCAATTCATCGTTAAAAATATCACTGTTCTGTTACCCCTACGCACCGCTGTCAGGCTTACTTCAAGCCATTTCTAGCGGCACTCGCCACACTATAATTTATGTACCTGATAGCAGCGCCCTGGTCGCAATTGGCGATCAGTTGGGCATAGGTCAGCTCATGATTGGCGACAACATAAGTCAGGGCAATCTCACGCTGCAAGTGTTGCCTTTTCTTACCCAGGATGACTACGATCATTTGCTGTGGGCTTGCGATATCAACTTTGTGCGCGGCGAGGATAGCTGGGTGCGTGCATTGTGGGCAGCCAAGCCCTTTGTCTGGCAGCCTTATCTGCAACAGCAGGGTGCGCACCTGATCAAACTGAAGGCGTTTCTGGATATTTATGGCGCCGATCTATCAACTGGCGTTGCCGAGGCTTTACAGCACACACATGGCAACTGGAGCAGCGGTCAATTTGGAGAAACGGACTGGCAGGTACTGCTGGATCATCTGCCCACATTACAAACCCATGCCATCGAGCAGTCTAAAACATTGGTTTTACTGCCTGACCTGGCCGTTAAGCTGGTGATTTTCTGCGAGAATTTTTCAAAATAATCGGGTATAATTCGCGACCTTTACAGCAATAAACTCTAACCCAGTAGCAGGACAATATATGAAAACAGCTCAAGAAGTACGCGTAGGCAACGTGATTATGGTCGGTAGTGACCCGATGGTGGTACTGAAAGCCGAATACAATAAATCTGGCCGCAATTCCGCCGTGGTAAAGATGAAGATGAAAAATCTGCTCACCGATGCACCTAACGAATCCATCTACCGCGCAGACGATAAATTTGATGTGGTCGTTCTGGAAAAGAAAGAGGTGACCTACTCTTACTTTGCCGACCCCATGTACGTATTCATGGATAGCGAATATAACCAGTTTGAGGTTGAAGCAGAGAACCTGGAAGATGCGTTGCATTACCTGGAAACCGGCATGGAATGTGATGTACGGTTCTATGAAGGCAAGCCAATCTCGGTAGATATACCAAACTCGGTCGTGCGCGAAATCACCTATACTGAGCCAGCCGTCAAGGGCGACACCTCCGGCAAGGTAATGAAACCAGCCAAAATTTCCACCGGTTTTGAACTACCTGTACCGCTGTTCTGCTCCACTGGCGACAAAATTGAAATTGATACGCGGACTGGCGAATACAGAAACCGCGTCAAGTAATTCCTTAACAAGCCCCCTCCTGTCAATCAGCGTCCAATAGTTTCCAGTTGTCAGCGTCCAAATCTTTCCAGTTTCTCAGGCTGATTTGACGTTTTTCTTGCGCTGTTTGAAGCGATAGGAATCGTTGCCGCCGGGGATAAAAGGGGCGATGGGTTTGCTTGGTGGCGGTATTTACCCGAAGGGCGCAGCCATGAAACAAAAGCGAATCTAGCCCATTTAATTATCGAAACACCAGGCCGATCTTGAATAACCACAACACGAAGCCGATGTAATAGAACAGGCCGGTATTAGGTTCGCCGATGATATAGACGCTATCGAAGAACAGATACCCAATCAACGAAAATTCAAAAATCAGCCCATGCCAAAAGCCGGAGAAAAATCCATAAGGTTCAGCAACACCTACGTAGTGACTCGCGCACCCTGTTAGCATGGACAACAGAATTATCGCAACATAACCCCGTATATTTTTTATAGTTTGCCTCCAGAAAGGTTTGGCAGACAGAGGTGGCCCAGTTTCATTGAACAACTTTTACTGATTTATAAGTGTAAAGTTTACTGATTAAAAAAACTGGCGCGACCCTGTAAATAATTCTGTGTAAATGCTGATTGAGTGCATTAATTTAAGGGAGGCACTCAATCAGCATTTACACAGAATTATTTACAGGGTCTAGATTCAATCTTGCTTTTTGTAATCCATTAATAGTTGATCAATTAAATCGTTGGGTAAGGCTTTTAAGCTTGCTTTGGTTAATGTCATTTTTTGTCCATTTCTGAAATAAGCAGTTTCCTGCAAAATGATCATTTACACAAAATTTCTTACACCCTCGGCGGTTACGCAGAAAACGAAATCACCTCAAACTCATCTATCTAACAACTACTCATTAGCTATTCGCTGCAAAACTGCTCAACGTCTTTTTGTGCTTGCGCCAAACCCTGGGCAATCTCAGCGTCACTTAGATATGCACGTTCGCCGCTCTCATTGTTTTTACGTATGCGGCCACCCTGCTGATAAGTATTCAAGTTAGCTTTGGAATTACTACAATTTTGTTGCTTCACCTTTAGCTCCGCCTCTTTCTGCTCGCTCTTCCTCTTCTCTTCTTCAGCATCTTTTTGTCGTTTTTCCGCATCACCATCTGAATTGGCCTCTGATTTATCTGCATTGGCTTCTGGTTTCTTTTTTGCATCAGCACCACTGGCAGCAGAAGTTGCAGCAGCAGCGGCCTCTTCCACAGTCATTGCAGCAGGCGGTTTTATGCTCACCGGCTTCTTGCCGTTTACCGGAAGTTGCTGCACATTTGAAGGTGGTGGCGTATCTGAATAGCGTGTTATGCCGTCCTTATCTTTCCATTTATAAACTGCAGCATTAGCCAAAATCGGCAGTGCCACGCAAATGGCCAGCATTACCCATAACGATTTATTCATCTTGTTTTCCTTCAGTTATTACCCGCAGCAGCTATTTTAGTCCACAACCGCATAACTCTCGATTGATCAGAATGGTTGACATTATCACCTTACACCAAGCTTGATGCCAAGGTCTTTCGAAACCTCTGATTAAGTCTACCATGAGCCGCGTTGGGACCTAATCAGAGATTCCCTAGCATGCGCTCATAGTTTTTAATTGAATGTTTTATCGTATATTTTTTAAGTATGGTATCACGTGCATTAACGCCCAATTCCACCATACGATCCGGCTCACTAAATACTTGGTCAATCTTCTCGGCAATTTGTTCCGGCGAGAAAAAATCTGTCAGCAGACCATTTTTTCCGTGCTGAATAAGCTCTTGCACAGGCGGCGTGTCTGACCCTAAAACCACACAGCCGGCAGCCATGGCTTCCATCATTGACCAGGATAATACGAACGGCACCGTTAAATAGACATGGGCTGATGAAACTTGCAGCACCTTCAAATAATTCTTATAGGGCAGGCTTCCCAGAAAATGTACCCGTGTAGCATCCAAGCTGACTTCATCCAACATTTTTTGCTTGTAGGTTTGCTCATTTGGCAAGCGGGCACCATAACTCACGCCATCACTACCCACAATCAGGATTTGCGCCTCAGGCCGATGCTGGCATATCTTTTCCGCAGCCCGCATAAAGATATGAAACCCCCGGTATGGCTCGAAATTGCGCGCCACATAAGTAATCACTTCATCCGCTTTTGTCAGTACGCGCCCGTCTGGCAACGCGTATTGGGCGTCAGCATCGGGCACCACCACATCAGTATTGATGCCCTCATGAATGACTGAGATCTTGCCCTGATATTCCTTGGGAAGCGTGCTGTACTGCCACTTGGTTGGGCTTATGCCTGCATCACAGCCATGCAGGCATAATAAATTAGGGGCTGTCCTAGATAACTAGCTGTTTAGTCCCCAAATTAAATGGTAATATCTACCGCCAACTTAAAGAGGAGAAGCCATGGGACAAATATTACACGGAACAGCCACGACTACGCACGCTACCCGAGCAAAAATACAAGCGTCTGAAAAGAGCATCAGCGCGCTAGCACAACAGTACGCCATCAACCCAAAAACGGCCCGTAAGTGGAAAAACCGTGATTCCGTTGAGGATCGCAAGTGTGGTTGCAAGCCGGGGCAAGGCAGTGTGCTCACCCCGCTGGATGATGCTGTCATCAAAGAAACCCGACGCAAAACGCTGCTGCCGCTGGACGATCTCTTCGATTTGCTCAAACCCTTGATTCCGCTGCTGTCGCGCTCCAATCTGCACCGCTGCCTGCAACGTCACAGCGTGAGCCGTTTAGCTGACCTGCTGCCGCCAGAAGAGAAGGGGGAAACCAAAGCATTCAAGGACTATCCCCCTGGCTACCTGCATATTGATACGGCGCAGATCAACATGGGCAAAGCAAAATGGTATCTGTTCGTCGCCATTGACCGCGCCACGCGCTATGTTTATGTGGAACTGCACAACAATAAGCGCATGGCGACAGCGGCGGAATTTTTAAGAAAAACATTAGCGCAATACCCGTTCAAGATTGAAAAAATTCTCACCGACAATGGCATCGAATTCAGTTATAACTTGCAGGTCTCCGCCAAAAAACCCAAGGATAAAGTGCATCCATTCGTGCAAATCTGCCAGCAGCAACAGATTGAGCATCGCACCACGCTGGTCAAGCATCCGTGGACCAATGGCATGGTCGAGGCGATGAACAAGAAGGTCAAGGCAAACACCGTCAGACGCTTCCATTACGACAACGTGGAGGCGCTCAAACAGCATTTATACGCGTATATTTTGAACTATAACTTCAACCTCAAATTACGTGCACTGGGACGTGTTTCACCTTTTGAGGCTATACTCCGCTGGCACCAAAAACTACCCAATATTTTTACTGTTAATCCTGACTATTTAATTGTGGGACTAAACAATTAGCCAACTCTACGAGAAGACCTCGTTGATCATTACGACCAACCTCTCATTTGGCGAATGGGTGACGGTATTTGGCGATGCCAAAATGACCACGGCGCTGCTTGATCGTATTACCCATCACTGCGACATTCTGGAAACAGGCAACGATTCCTATCGCTTCAAACAACGCAAGAAAAACGTCAAATCAGCCTGAGAAACTGGAAAGATTTGGACGCTGACAACTGGAAACTATTGGACGCTGATTGACAGGCTTGAACCAAGCGCTTGACGCGTTCACGCATGACGATTGCCGCATTTGTAAAAAATATGAGTGGTAACAGCAGCAGGAAGGTGATGGCTTCAATCCTGAATAGAACTGCAACAATGGCGCACAATTGCCAAAGCATGGCGTCGCTTAACTTGCCACTGCGATAGAACCTGATAAAGAATATCAAGCTGGTGAGCAGAAAAGCCCAGAACCCCTGATCGCGCAGAAGCATGGGCAGGGCGTCGCCCACAATATAGAGCGAGCTGAATAGCAACAGGGCGCCACAGGCTATGGTGGTTTTGTTGCCACCCGCCAGTCGAATCAGGCTGGCAAAGCTGAAAGTAGTCAGGGCGAAAAATATAACATCCAGTATTTGCGCCGAGCACTGAATGCCGATACCCGTAATCTTGTGTACGAAGGCAATCAGTGCCGAATATAGCGGCCAGTTATAGAGCGCCAACCCCTGTTCTCACTCGCCAATGGAAAACAGTCTCGCCACTTCAAAATACAGAATCGAGTCGACGTTAATCCAGCCGTGCTGGATATAAATGACTCTTGCAGCGAGCAGAATGCCGAGGGCAGTCACCAGCGCGATTAACCGGTCTTCCGAGATATTTTTGAATGCTGTTACTATTTTCTTCATTGCCTGGTGCTTGCTTGTGAGTGAATTGCGATTGATGAAATAACCGAATCCGGCTGTATTTGCCTGAGGCAATTTAGATGTTCCAGTGGACATGTCCGCTCAAAACACGGGCTACATTCCAGGGCAAGATAAAGTACGCTGGCTAATGTATTCATGGGTGGCGTGTGGTGTGGATCTGAAGAGCCATAAATCGCAGTCAGCGGCTTATTTAGCGCTGCGGCTATATGCATCAGGCCAGAATCGTTGCTGACCACAGCTGTTGTCAGCGACATTAAATCAATCGCTTCGCCCAGTTCTGTTTTTCCGCCTAAATCCAGGCACTGCATGCCTGTGAGCTGGTTGATTTGTGTAGTCACTGGGATGTCTTTGGCGGACCCAAACAACCAGACTTGCCAGCCTTGTTTGATGGCCTCATTCGCAACTTCGGCATAATATTCTGCGGGCCAGCGTTTGGCTTCGCCATATTCGGCGCCGGGGCAGAGGCCAAGCACTTTGGTTTTTGGTGCACTTTGCCCGAGCCGTTGTAAAGTCTGTAACGCGTTATCACTGTTGGCAATGAGTTTTGGTTGGGGGATGCTTGAAGGTAATTCGGTGGCAGGCGCTAAACCTAAAGTGACGAATCTATCTACAGTGCGTGGCAACCTGGATTTATCCAGCGGACGAATATCATTAAGCAAACCATAGCGATATTCGCCAAGAAAGCCAGTGCGGCGTGGAATGCCCGCAGCAAAAGGCAGCACTGCGGATTTAAATGAATTGGTGAGTACTATTGCCTGCGTGTAGCCCGCATTTTTCAGGCTTCTGCCGAAGCGTATGCGCTTACCTAATGCCAGCTGGCCGTGTTTGAATGGCAGCGCGATTGCCTGGTTTATTTCGGGCATGCGCTCAAGCAGCGGCAATGTCCACGCCGGTGCGGCAACATCAATGAGCACTTCAGGCTGCGCGGCTTTGAGTGTTTTGAACAGGCTCTGCGCGAGCACCATGTCGCCCACCCACGCTGGCCCTAGCACAAGTATCCTGGGTGCTGACAAGGGATTACGTGCCCAGTTTTTTGATGATACTGCTGGTGCTGCGGCCTTGCACTAGAGGTATCAGTTTCACACTGCCACCCCAGGATTTGACTTCCTTGCCACCTACCACCTGCTGTTCGGTGTAGTCTTCACCTTTTGCAATGATATCTGGTTTGATGGCTTTGATAAGTGCGAGTGGCGTATCTTCGTCGAACAGGATAACCGCATCCACAGCTTCCAGTGCGGCCAGAACACGTGCACGGTCAGCCTCATGGATGACCGGACGCGCCGAGCCTTTGAGGGCACTTACCGAGCGATCTGTGTTCAGGCCAAGTACAAGTTTATCCCCGGTTTTTCGTGCGGCTTCCAGGTAGATAACATGGCCCGCATGCAATAAATCGAAACAGCCGTTGGTGAAGACAATGCGCTGACCACTTGAACGCCATGTATTGATTCGCTGCTTCAGGCTTTCCAGATCACATATTTTGTTGACCTGTATCCTGAAGTGTTGAGAAATCAGTTCTTCAAGCAGATCTTCGCGCGTAATTGGCACAGTACCTACCTTGCCGATGACGATACCCGCCGCAATGTTGGCCAGCTGCAACGCTTCCTGGTGATTCAAGCCGTGCATCATACCAGCGGCCAGCGTGGCAATAACGGTGTCACCGGCGCCGGAGACATCGAACACTTGTTTGGCTGTGGCGGGCAGATGCAGTGTTGCATTTTTGTCGGTCACGGTGATGCCTTCTTCACCACGAGTAACAGCCAAAAATTGCAGGTCCAGGGTTTTTCTTAATACACTTATCGCGCTGAGTAGTGCGGCATGGTTGTTAATATCCACAGCGCAAGCCTCAGCCACTTCGCGTTTATTCGGCGTAAGGGCGACAGCCCCCTTATATTTGCTGTAGTCCTTGCCTTTGGGGTCAACCAGTACCGGAATGCCTAACCGGCGTGCTTGCTTAATCACTTCGCAACATAAACTGTTTCCTAATACACCTTTAGCGTAGTCGGACAAGATGACCATGGCTGGCTTTGCCGCCAGCTGTTTGGAGATGAGTGCTTGCAACTCTTTATTTTCAGTGCTGGTAAAAGCGTCCGCGCTTTCCTGATCCAGTCTTACCATTTGCTGATGGCCGCCCAGAATGCGTGTTTTGGTAATGGTGGGGCGAAGTTTAGATTGCGTAATGCCTTGTGTGCCTACGCCTAACTCGGCAATGATTTTCAACAGAATTTCACCATCGGCATCATGGCCTACGCAGCCTGCAAGCTGAGTGCTGATGCCAAGTCTGGCCAGGTTGGCTGCTACATTCGCTGCGCCGCCCGCGCGTTCATTTTGCTCTTTGATTAAAACGACAGGCACCGGTGCCTCGGGTGAAATGCGCTCAACTTTGCCTATCAGGTAGCGATCCAGCATTAAATCGCCAACCACCAGCGCCCATTTATTGGATTGACCAAAGTGATTTCGAACCGTATCCAGCAGGTGTTGTTGCATGACTTACTCAGCCTCCAGCCATCCACACAGACTGTGGCCGATAAAAATATGTGCTTCCTGAATACGCGGGGTGTCGCTGGATGGGACGATCAGGTTGAAATCACACATCGCGGCCAGCTTGCCGCCAGTGCCGCCACCCAATGCAATCGTGGTTGCGCCTATCTGCTTGGCGGTTTCTATGGCTTTAATCACATTGGCGCTATTGCCTGAGGTAGAGATGCCAATCACTACATCCTTGGGGCCGCATAGCGCCTCTACCTGACGTGAAAAAATGAAATCAAAACCGAAATCGTTACCGACCGAAGTGAGGATAGAGGTGTCAGTAGTGAGCGCAATCGCTGGCAAGCCAGGGCGATCACGCTTGTAGCGGCCAACGATTTCAGCCGCGATATGCTGGCTGTCAGCCGCGCTGCCACCATTACCCATAATCAGAATTTTACCGCCGTTTTTAAGGCAGTCGCGCATACACTGACCGACTGCGCTGATTTGCGGCAGCATGGCATCCAGCTTGGCAAATAGCGCCTGATGGGCGGCAAGTTCGACTTGTAAAAATTCAATGGCGTTCAAATGGATACCTTAACAATAGGGGTCTGGCTGCATTAAATAATTCTGCACATAATCGCGCACGCCTTCTTCCAGCGTGTGGAAAGGCTGGGTATAGCCTGCCTTAAGCAAATTGTCGGTATTTGCCTCGGTAAAATACTGATACTTGCCGTGCAAATCCTGTGGCATGTCAATGTAGGTAATCGATGGTTTGTGCCCCATGCTGGTCATGACAGTGGTGGCTAAATCCTTAAATGCGCTGGCTTTACCGGTGCCAATGTTAAAAATGCCTGATTTACTGGGATTTGCCAGGAAGTAAGCAACTGCTGCGGCAGCGTCTTTGACATAGACGAAATCGCGTAGTTGCATACCATCTTCATAGCCTTGAACATGGCTCTTGAAAAGCTTGACTGTACCGTGCTCGGTAAACTGTTTGAAGCTTTGCAAGGCCACACTGGCCATACGTTCTTTGTGATACTCGTTTGGCCCGTAGACGTTAAAAAACTTGAATCCGCACCATTGAGGTGGAGATGGTAGTTTATCTTTCACCTGCTTGAGCGCCCATTGATCAAAAAACTGTTTGGAATAGCCGTAGGCATTGAGCGGGCGAAACTCGTCAATCTGGCCCTCGTCGTCATTATAGCCACACTCGCCGCCGCCATAGGTCGCTGCCGAGCTTGCATAGAGGAAGGGCACCTTGTTTTCTGCACACCACGACCACAGCTGCTGGCTGTAGCGGACGTTGTCCTGCAGCAGCTTGTTAAAATCTCGTTCGGTAGTGTCGCTGATGGCGCCCATATGGATGACGGCATCAATTTTCCTGGCGCGGGTTTTTATAGAATCGCTTAGCCAGTCAAATAGTTCGTCTTTATCCAGATAATTGGCATAGCGGCGGTGGCACAGGTTCTGCCATTGGTCAGGGTGATTGATGCGGTCAACAATGACAATATCATCGCGTTCCAGCACAGTATTCAGGTGCCAGGCGATGATACTGCCTATCATGCCGGCACCGCCGGTAATGACTATCATGAATTTATTTTATGAGCGAATCGCATAGTTGATTATAGCAAAGGCGCTAGTTTTTAGCCCCCATGGCGTTTGCCCGCAAGCGCGATAGCTCCAGTTCTTTCTGCGCGGCAACGTTATCCCATTCGGCGCTCACCCAGCCTTGCAGGTTCTCCAGCGCGATGTCGCACATGGCTTTTATCCATGGTTCGCGCTCGTTGAGCGCAGTGATATATTGAAGTTCGCCGCCGCCATTGCCAACAAAAATAGCTTTGCCTTCCATCGCGATCTCTTCCAGGGTTTCCAGACAGTCGCTGGAAAACCCCGGGCAGATGACATCAATACGCTTAAGTTTTTGTTTGCCAAATTCTTTCAATGTCACTGCGAGGTAAGGCTTAAGCCATTCTGCCTTGCCAAAGCGCGATTGAAAACAGACCATGTACTGCTGCTTCTCCAGCCCTAGTGCCTCAGCCAACAGCCTGCCGGTCTTTTGACATTCGCAGTGATAAGGATCGCCTTTATTCAAGGTATATTTCGGCACCCCGTGAAAACTCATGATGAGTTTTTCAGGACGGCCATTGATCATCCAATGCTCACGTACGCTTTGTGCCAAAGCTGCGATGTAGGCGGGGTGGTCGTGATAATGGCGAATGCTGCGGATGGCAGGCATGTTGCGCGATTTAAGTAAAACGCGCCAAACTGCATCCAGGACAGAAGCCGTACTACTCGCCGCGTATTGTGGGTAAAGTGGAAACACCAATATGCGGTCACAATGCTGGGCTTTAAGCTTTTCAATGGCAGAAGCCATGGATGGGTTGCCATAGCTCATGCCCAGCTCAACAGCAAAAGGGGATTGGATGCGCATGCTTAAATAGCCTTGCAGCAGCTTGGCTTGTTTTTGCGCATGTACCAATAATGGCGAGCCTTCATTGCTCCAGATTTGCGCATACTTCGCAGCCGATTTTCCTGGACGAAAAGTGAGTATGAAGCAGTTCAGAATCAGCCACCAGATGGCACGTGGTATTTCCACTACGCGGCGATCGCTTAAAAATTGTTTGAGATAGTGCCTCAGGGCAGACGCAGTGGGCGCGTCCGGCGTGCCAAGATTGGCAAGCAAAATGCCGACTTTTGCTTGCGTGCCATGGGTAAAGGGCGGTTCAGTATTGTAATAACTCATGATTTCCAATTATTTGGATAAAGCGTTTGAGAGCAGTTTTGCCGTGATATCCACAATCGGGATCACGCGCTCGTAGGCCATGCGTGTGGGGCCAATGACACCCAATGTGCCGACCACTTGGCCATCAGCCTCATAAGGAGCGGTAACCATGCTGCATTCATCAAGTGGCAGGTAACCGGATTCATCCCCAATGAAAATCTGGATGCCTTCCGCATGCTGACTGTTGTCCAGCAATTGCATGAGCGATGTGCGGCGCTCGAATACCTCAAATAACTTGCGTAGTGAAGTCACGTTGGTAGAGAGGTCATCTACCTGCAATAAGTTGCGCTCGCCGGAGATTACTACGCCATTCTTATCATCCAGCGCCTTGCCACTGGCTTCCAGCGCCGCTGCCATGAGGCGGGTCATGTCTGTATGCATTTGCGTGAGTTCGTCGTATAATTTTTTCTGCACTTGTTCAAAGGTGCTGCCTGAATAATGCTGATTGAAGAAATTGCTGGCCTGAGTTAGCTCAGACGCGGTGTAAGGCTTGTCTGTCAGGATAATGCGGTTTTGCACATTGCCATCCGAGGTAACGATGATAACCAGAATGCGCTTGTCAGAAAGCGGCAAGAATTCAAGATGACGAAAAGCAATACTTTTGCGTCTGGGCATCATCACCACGCCGGCAAACTGGGTCAGGCTGGAAAGCAAGTCAGCTGCGGAGATAATGAGTTCTTGCGGGTCCGGCGATGACAGTTCATGTTCCAGCCGCTGAATTTCCTGCCTATGTAGCGGCTGCACGGTAAGTAGGGTATCAACAAACAACCGATAGCCAAGCTGTGTTGGAATGCGCCCGGCCGATGTGTGTGGGCTGGCAATAAAGCCCAATTCCTCAAGGTCGGACATCACATTGCGCACGGTGGCTGGGCTGAGATCGAGGCCGGAGCATTTGGATAATGTGCGCGAGCCTACCGGTTGGCCGTCACTGATGTAGTGTTCAACCAGCGTTTTCAGCAGGATTTGCGCCCTTTTGTCTAACATTTAGTATCCGGCATGAGCCTCTAAAATGAGATGGGGTTTGGGTTCAACAAAGGAAAATCCTCAGTATTGCTCAAATTATCGGGCACTGGCTGACATAGCGCAAGCCGACATACTATTTGGCATGCGTGCGTTTAAACGTCAGATAGCAGAGTAGCTTGGTCCAGGGGTTAAGTTTTTCAATGCCCAGGTATTGCTTGAAAAAATAAAGGCGGCTACTATTGCTCCAGTGCTTGCTATGTCTATTCAGCGTGCCCAGGTCGTAAATAGTGCGCAAAGCAGGTGTGCGTTTTATGCGGGATTTTTCCAGATCGATGATGGCAACATCCGGATCACCTTGTTCCTGAAAGCGCACAAACAGATGTTTGGGGTAGAGCGAGCGGTGATAGATGCGGGCATCATGCAACTTGCGTACGGGGTAGATGCGGTTGCACGAACGATGGCGCGCTGTGTTGCAATAGCAGGGCGCTGCTGGGCGAATAGTTCTTCGGTAACGGTGTCCAGAGGTCGATAACCGACTAATTCTTCCGTTATTAATATGGCGCGTGATTTGCCCTCGACCATTTCGCTGTCAAAGAATACGGGCGCTGGCATGGCAACGTTGCATGATTGCAGATAGCGCAACATTTCAAATTCGCGCAAAAAAGTGGGCTCACCGCGCAGCGGGTGGCGCCAGGTTCGGCGAACATGATTTTCCTGACGTTTGAGAAATACCCTCAACTGGTTTCCTGCCTGATCGCTCAGCTCCAGTTGGCAAACACCGCTCCAACCGCCGCGGCAGTTATTGGGCTCCTCAAACCAGTCTGCACGATATTTCCATATATCGGCAAAGCTGAGCAGGCGATTAAATTCGAGCAATTGCCGCCATTTGGGGGAAATAAAAGCTACCAAGGCCGTTCCTATTTTTATACAAGCATCAAGGGCAACAGTTTATCCTGCGCAACAACTATGGGCTATAGAGGCCAGAGAATCGGCAAGGTTTGGCGTGGTAAACTTATGACTTGCCTGGTCGATATGATTTAATGCCTGCCATGAAAAGCGTATTCAAAAATGTAGCCCTCATCGGCAAATACAAGAACCCTGAAACCAGGGAGCAAATACTCGCGCTCGCAAAATTCCTGGCTGGTCGTCAAGTTGGTATTTTTGTCGAAGAAAATACCGCATTGCACTGCAAAATTAATGATTATAGTGCGGTCAAAATGAGCGCAATCGGCAAAAAAGCCGATCTGGCTGTGGTGTTGGGCGGTGACGGCACCATGTTGTGGGTGGCGCGTGCGCTGATGGAGGACAATATCCCGCTGATAGGTGTTAACCGTGGACGTTTCGGCTTTCTCACAGATTTAACCGCAGATTCAATGCTGAAAGGCATAGGCAATATTCTGGATGGCGCGTTTGATGCCGAGCAGCGCATGTTGTTGTCTGCTTCTATCTTGCATAACGACAAGGTGATAGGCCAGGGTATCGCCATGAACGACGTGGTGATCAGTAAAGGCAGTATTGCGCGTTTGATCGAGCTGGAAGTCAATATTGACGGGCAGTTTGTCTATAGGCAGCGTTCCGATGGCTTGATTCTATCTACCCCCACTGGCACCACCGCCTACTCGCTTTCTGCTGGCGGACCCATTTTGCACCCCACATTGGACGCCATTGCTTTGGTGCCGATTTGCCCGCATACATTGAGCAACCGGCCAATTGCGATCAACAGTGCAAGCAAGGTGGAAGTGACACTTATTCAGGCTGAGGATGCATGCATCCATTTTGACGGGCAGCAGCAACTGGCATTTCAGCAGGGCGATAAGGTATTGGTGCAGCACGCTGATCAAACGATATCGCTGCTGCATCCGCGGGGATACAGTCACTACGATATGTTGCGCGAAAAACTGCACTGGGGCTAGTTTGTGCGATGATTTAAGCCATGCTGCAAACCTTATCCATTCGTGATTTTGTCATTGTCGACAAACTCGATCTTGAGTTTGATCGCGGCTTCACAGTGCTCACCGGTGAAACCGGTGCCGGCAAATCCATTCTGGTAGATGCACTCTCGCTAGCGCTCGGCGCCAGAGGTGAGGGCGGCATTATTCGCGCAGGCTGTGAACGTGCCGAAATCAGTGCGAGTTTTGATATTGCCGCGCTGGCGGGTTTGCAGACTTGGCTACGTGACAATGAGATGCCGGACGAGGATCAGCAGCTGCTTGTGCGCCGCGTCATTCACACCGATGGTCGTTCACGTGCCTTTATCAATGGCCTGCCGGCCACTGTTCAACAGCTACGCGATGTGGGCGAGTTTCTGGTGGATATTTACAGCCAGCACGCCCACCACTCCTTGCTCAAGCAGACCTATCAACGACAAATTCTGGATGAATACGCAGGTTTGAGCGATCTGGCAACAGATGTCGCTACGCACTACCGCAGCTGGCACGAACTCAATCAGCGCCGCATCGAACTGGAGCGTAACTCGACAACCTTTGCCGATGAGTTGGCGGTATTACGTGACCAGGTGCGCGAATTGGCCCAGTTGGCACTCTCCAGCGACGAATGGGAGCCATTGCAGCAGGAGCATAGCCGTTTATCACACGGTGCCAGCCTGCTCGCGGGCGGAGAAGAATGCCGGGAATTATTGAGCGAAGGTGAGTTAGCCGCACTAAGCCAGTTAAGCCAGGTACAACACAAACTGCAAGGCATGCTCGAGCATGACGCGAGCTTGCAGGAGGCACTGGATACGCTGGATTCTGCAATGATACAACTGGGAGAAACTGACCGTTTCCTCAATCGCTATCTGCAGCGCACCGAGCTTGACCCGGAGAGACTGAACGAGGTGGAAGCTCGCATTCAGGCGATACATGGCTCGGCGCGTAAAAACCGCGTGCGGCCAGAAGAGTTGCCGGAGCTGCTTACCGAGTGGCAAGCACGCATGGCCGAACTGGAGAGTTTTGCCAACGATGGCGAACTGGCAAGGCAGGAAGCCGCAGCTAAAGAGACTTATACCAGGCTTGCCGAAAAGTTGAGTCAGGGGCGCCATCAGGCGGCTAGTATATTGAGTGAGAAAATCACCGCAGAAATGCAGCGTCTGGCACTCAAAGGCGGCAGTTTTTCTGCCGCACTAACACCGCAAGAGCCAGCAGTATCAGGGCTGGAAGCGGTTGAGTTTCTGGTCGCTGGCCATGCTGGTGTGGAACAGCGCCCCCTGACTAAAGTGGCTTCTGGCGGCGAGCTTTCGCGCATCAGCCTGGCCATTCGGGTAGTGACTGCGCAGAAGGGCGATATTCCCACCATGATTTTTGATGAAGTTGACGTGGGGATAGGCGGCGGCGTGGCAGAAATTGTCGGGCAATTACTGAAACAGCTTGGGCTCAAACGCCAGGTGCTGGTAATTACTCACTTGCCGCAGGTTGCGGCGCAAGGGGCGCAGCACCTCAAGGTAAGCAAAACATTAGTGGGCGGCCATACCTTAAGCCATATTGAATCACTCGGCCAAAGCGCACGTATCGAAGAAGTGGCGCGCATGCTGGGCGGAGTAGAAATTACTGAGACTACGCGCGATCACGCCAAAGAGATGCTGGGGCAGTTACTCGCAACCGGATGAAATACGGCAAGGCACAAAGTACCAGGCCAACCAAAACCAGTAACACCGTATTCGCCACGAAATACGGGTAAACCATAAGCCCCAGGCCGCAAATCATCGGCATGAACACCCGTTGTTTTTTGCCGTAAATAAAATAACCAAGCCCCGCTGAGCCAAAAATAATTCCCCAGAGAATTTGCGCAGAACTACCCATGAATTTCTAACTGATTAGTTTTTGTAAGGACAGGGCTGCTTGGTGCAATCTGCATAGATGTGCAGTGAGTGGTCATGAACCTTGAAGCCGCGATCCGTTGCTGCTTTATTCTGGCGTTTTTCAATTTCTTCATCAAAAAACTCTTCTACGCGGCCGCATTGCAGGCACAGGATATGGTCATGGTGGCCGCCCTGATTAAGCTCAAACACTGCTTTGCCGCTCTCAAAGTGGTGGCGCACCAGTAAGCCGGCCTGCTCAAATTGCGTGAGTACGCGATAGACCGTTGCCAAGCCAACGTCTTCGCCGGTGGTGAGCAAAATTTTATAAACATCTTCTGCCGACAAATGGCGCTCTGCGCTGTTTTCAAACAGGCTCAGTACCTTAAGTCTGGGCAGTGTGGCCTTGAGGCCGGAGTCTTTTAATCCCTTGGGTTGAGGCATGGCTGTTGTTCGTTCCGGTTGGGGGTTGCTGTTATAGGGCGGTTATTTAGGGCAGCAAGCATCATGGTATATTAGCGCTATTTCCTACCAAAGTCATGGTGATGCGTCATATATTCTTTTTGTCATTCGTAGTGTTATCGCTGTTAAGCGCCTCTTGTACTTCCGCTCTGCCTTCGTTTAAGCCTTATAAAATGGACATCCAGCAAGGCAATGTTGTGACATCCAAAATGATGCTGCAATTACGTCCAGGCATGAGCAAGTCGCAAGTTCGCTTCATTATGGGTACGCCGTTAATCCAGGATACTTTTCATGGCAATCGGTGGGATTATTTCTATCAGATGCGCAAGCAAGGGAAAATTATCGAGCAACGCCGCGTGATTCTGGATTTTGAAAACGAAGCCTTATTGCGCGTGAGAGGCGATGTGATTCCTGCGGGTACCGGCGACGGCGTTGCCGAGCCATCCACTGGCACTTCACCGGTGAGCAAGCCTGAACAGAAAAAGGGCTTGATGGATAAGCTGCAATTCTGGAAAGGCGACGAAAAGAAAGCGCCTGAACCACAATCTGCGCCAGCCGAATTAATGGCTCCAACAGAGCCAGCAGCGCCTAAAGAAATGCCCGCGGCTCCTAAGGAAACACCTGCCGCGCAGCCCGAAGTAGCACAGCCAGCTACACCGGAACCAGTGCCAGTAGCAGAACCCGCGAAGCCGGAGCCGGTTAAAGCGCTAGAGCCAGCTAAAGTAGAGGTGCCAGTACCTGCACCTGCGCCTGTGGCGAAACCTGAGCCAGCGCTAGCTGAAAAACCAATGGCAGAGCCAGTGGTAAAATCTGTAGAAAAAGCTGTTGAAAAACCAATGATGAAACCGGCAGAAAAGCCAGTGGCAGAACCCAAGGCGGTAGCCAAGCCGCAAGCTGAGCTCAAGCCAGCGCCAGCGCCGCAAAAAGAGCCAGCAGAAGACGAGCCTGGTTATTTTGAATATATGCTACAAAAGATAGGTTTTTAAGCCATGAATTCAAGGAAAGACTAAGTAATGTTAAAAGTCGTGATTACCGGTAGCGCAGGACGCATGGGGCATGCCCTGTTGGAAGGCGTGTTGGCAGACAAGAGTTTTAGCCTGCATGCCGCCATGGATAAGGCCGATAGCCCACAAATTGGTCATGATGCAGGCGAGCAACTAGGCAAAATGAGCGGAGTAAGAATCAGCCACAACCTGGAGGCTGCTCTAAAAGGCGCCGACGTATTGGTTGATTTCACGCGTCCGGAAGCCAGCCTGGAGTATTTAGCCGCCTGCCAAAAAACCGGCGTCAAAATGGTCATAGGCACCACAGGCTTTAGCGCTGCGCAAAAGACACAGATTGCAGCAGCCGCAAAAAAAATCGCCATCGTGTTTGCGCCCAATATGAGCGTGGGCGTGACCTTGCTGATTAACCTGGTAGAGTCCGCCGCCAAAGTGCTGGGCGAAGATTACGATGTTGAAATCATCGAGGCGCACCATCGGCACAAAGTAGATGCGCCTTCCGGCACTGCACTACGCCTGGGTGAGGCTGCCGCTAGTGCGTTGGGGCGTGACCTGGATAAATGCGCGGTCTATGGCCGCGAGGGCAATACCGGCGAGCGGGATGCCAAAACGATTGGTTTCGCCACGATCCGCGGTGGCGATATGGTGGGCGATCACACGGTATTGTTTGCAGGCACCGGTGAGTGTGTAGAGCTCACGCACAAGGCTTCGAGCCGCGCGACTTTCGCGCTGGGCGCCCTGCGTGCGGCTAAGTTCTTGGTCAACAAAAAATCCGGCCTGTTTGATATGCGGGATGTGCTTGGATTAAATCGAAGCTGACTCCTTTAGAATCTATTATTAAATTAATCTAGGGGCTGTCCTAGATAACACCTAAAATGTTATAAAGGGCGGCATGAGAAAGAGCAGACTCAATCAGCAAAAACAAGCGCGATTAATTGAACATTTTGTAGCAGGCACAACCGCACGCTGTTTTACACACGAGTTAGCGCACTGCTACGCGAGGCCGTGAATAATGACAAAATTTAACCAGTAGGAAGTACATATTTGCGCTAAAAGCGCATTGATGACGAGGCCGCTTTAGGCTATAATTCGTCAATTACCAAGCGGGAAGAGTACACACTCCTCCCGCTTTGCACATCCGCCATCAGAAGTGCATAAAGCCAATAATTACAAGGGGTTAGAATTGACACAAAGCCTGCCAGCCATGCTTGTTCTTGCGGATGGGACAGTGTTTCGTGGTATTTCAATTGGCGCAAAAGGGCATACCGTCGGTGAAGTGGTTTTCAACACTTCCATGACCGGCTACCAGGAAATTCTCACCGACCCTTCCTACGCCGAACAAATTGTCACCTTGACCTATCCGCATATCGGCAACACCGGTGTGAATGCCGAAGATGTGGAGTCGGGTAAAATTTACGCTAGCGGTTTGATCATTCGCGATTTACCGCTGACACAAAGCAACTGGCGCAGCGAACAAACACTATCTGATTATCTGACAGCCAATAAAGTAGTGGCGATTGCCGATATTGATACGCGCAAACTCACACGCATTTTGCGTGAGAATGGCGCTCAGGCAGGCTGCATCATCGCCGGTAAAGACGCTGTGAAAGATTTGGCCGAGGCCAAGGCGTTGAAATTGGCACAAGCATTCCCCGGATTATCCGGCATGGATTTGGCCAAGGTGGTGAGCTGCGAAAAGGCTTACAGCTTTAATGAAGGTGTGTGGGCGCTTGGCAGTGGGTATGCCAAAGCACCGGAACCGCAATTCAACGTCGTCGCTTTTGATTACGGCGTCAAGCGTAATATTTTGCGTATCCTCACTTCGCGCGGCTGTAAGGTTACCGTGTTGCCAGCGCAGGCGACAGCTAAAGAAGCGCTGGCCCTGAAACCCGACGGCATATTCCTGTCCAATGGCCCGGGCGACCCAGAGCCATGCGACTATGCGATTTCTGCAATCAAAACACTGGTTGATACCGGCATCCCGGTGTTTGGTATTTGTCTGGGCCATCAGTTGCTGTGCCTGGCCAGTGGTGCCAAGACCATCAAGATGAAGTTTGGTCACCATGGTGCCAACCATCCGGTGCAGGACATGGACGACAAACGGGTCTTTATCACCAGCCAGAATCACGGTTTTGCAGTTGATCCGGTCACCTTGCCAGCCAATGTGCGTGTGACCCATGTATCGTTGTTTGACGGTAGCCTGCAAGGCATTGCCCGTACAGATAAACCGGCTTTCAGCTTCCAGGGGCATCCTGAAGCCAGCCCCGGCCCGCATGAAATGAGTTATTTGTTCGATAAATTTATCAAGATGATGCAACAACATAAAGCATGAACCACGGAGAACACAGAGGGCACGGAGAAATACAATCCAGTTTTCAATGGATTTTTCTAGGGTTTGCTCAGAGCTCTCAATGGTTAAAAATTTGGCCTATAACAAAACGTACAGACATTAAACATATCCTTATCAACCTGATGCAACAACATAAAACATGAACTACGAAGCACACAATGAACACGGAGAAATACAGTCTAGTTTGCCAGGATTTTCTCTGTGCACTCTGTGTTCTCTGTGGTTAAAGATTTAACTTATGGCAAAGCGTACAGACATTAAAAGCATCCTCATAATTGGTGCCGGCCCGATTGTCATCGGCCAGGCCTGTGAGTTTGACTACTCCGGCACGCAGGCCTGCAAGGCGCTACGCGAAGAGGGCTATCGCGTTATCCTGGTCAACTCCAACCCGGCCACCATCATGACCGACCCGGAAATGGCGGATGCAACTTATATTGAGCCGGTGACCTGGCAAATAGTAGAGAAAATTATAGCCCTGGAGCGCCCGGACGCTCTGTTGCCGACCATGGGCGGCCAGACTGCGCTCAATTGCGCGCTCGATTTGGACAAGCATGGCGTGCTGGCAAAATATGGTGTTGAACTGATAGGCGCGACCAAAGAGGCGATTGACAAGGCCGAAGATCGCCAGAAATTCAAGGAAGCGATGACTAAAATCGGCCTTGGTTCCGCACGTTCTGCTATGGCGCACAGCTTGGAAGAAGCGCTGCAGGTGCAAGCCGGGATCGGCTTCCCAACAATCATTCGCCCATCATTTACCATGGGCGGCAGCGGCGGCGGCATTGCCTACAACCGCGAAGAATTCATCGCTATTTGTGAGCGCGGTTTGGATGCTTCGCCTACCAGCGAGCTGCTGATTGAAGAATCCCTGCTCGGCTGGAAAGAGTTTGAGATGGAAGTGGTACGCGACAGTAAGGACAACTGCATCATCATCTGTTCCATTGAAAATCTTGACCCGATGGGCGTGCATACCGGCGATTCGATTACCGTAGCGCCAGCACAGACCCTGACCGATAAAGAATATCAAATCATGCGCAACGCCTCACTGGCCGTGCTGCGCGAGATTGGCGTGGATACGGGCGGGTCCAATGTGCAGTTCGCGATCAACCCCGCGGACGGCCGCATGATAGTCATCGAGATGAATCCACGCGTTTCGCGCTCATCTGCCCTGGCTTCAAAAGCTACCGGTTTCCCGATTGCCAAGGTGGCGGCCAAGCTGGCTGTCGGCTTTACCTTGGATGAGCTGAGGAATGAGATTACCGGCGGCGCTACACCGGCATCGTTTGAGCCTTCGATTGATTATGTGGTGACCAAAATCCCACGTTTTGCATTTGAAAAATTCCCGCAGGCCGATTCGCGGTTAACCACGCAAATGAAGTCCGTGGGTGAAGTGATGGCAATTGGGCGGACATTTCAGGAATCTTTCCAGAAAGCCCTGCGTGGCCTTGAAGTAGGCGCTGATGGCCTGGATGAAAAAACGACGGATATAGACCTCATTCAAAAAGAGCTGAGCGTACCGGGCCCGGAGCGCATCTGGTATGTGGGGGACGCTTTCCGTTGCGGCATGACGGTGGATCAGGTGCATGACCATTCCAGGATAGACGCATGGTTTTTGGTGCAGATTGAAGACATTATCAAGCGCGAGCAGGCGCTCAAAGGGCAGCAGTTGGCTGACTTGGACAAAGATACGATGTTTCAGCTGAAGCGTCGTGGATTTTCGGATCGTCGCCTGGCCAATTTATTAGGCACAAACCAGCACGCGGTGAGGACTTTTCGCCACAAACATAATGTGCGGCCGGTTTATAAGCGCGTGGACACTTGCGCCGCTGAGTTTGCGACCAATACCGCCTACATGTATTCGACCTATGAGGAAGAATGCGAAGCCAGGCCGACGGAGCGCAAAAAAATCATGGTGCTGGGCGGCGGGCCAAACCGTATCGGGCAGGGCATAGAGTTTGATTATTGCTGTGTGCATGCGGCCTTTGCCATGCGTGAAGATGGCTATGAAACCATCATGGTCAACTGCAATCCGGAGACTGTTTCAACCGATTACGATACCTCTGACCGCCTCTATTTTGAACCGGTCACACTGGAAGACGTGCTTGAAATCGTCGCGCTGGAAAAGCCGCTCGGGGTCATTGTGCAATATGGCGGGCAAACGCCGCTCAAGCTGGCACGTGGTCTGGAAAAAGCTGGTGTACCAATTATCGGCACTAGCCCGGACGCGATTGACCGCGCCGAAGACCGCGAGCGTTTCCGGCTGATGTTGCAAGAGATTGGCCTCAAACAACCGCCCAACAGAACGGCCAGAACACCTGAAGAAGCGCTGCGTTTGGCTCTGGAAATCGGCTATCCATTGGTGGTGCGGCCTAGTTATGTACTGGGCGGCCGCGCGATGGAAATTGTGCAGGAGCAGTCCGAGCTGGAGCGTTACATGCGCGAGGCGGTAAAGGTTTCCAATAAGTCACCGGTATTGCTGGATCGCTTTCTCAATGATGCCGTAGAGGTTGATGTGGACGCGCTTTCCGACGGAAAACAGGTGATTATTGGCGGCATTATGGAGCACATTGAGCAAGCCGGCGTGCACTCCGGCGATTCGGCCTGTTCGCTGCCGCCTTATAGCTTGTCCAAGAAATTACAGGACGAGCTGCGTAAACAAACAGTGAAAATGGCGAAAGCCCTGGGCGTGGTGGGCTTGATGAATGTGCAATTCGCCATTCAGGGCGAGACGGTGTATGTGCTGGAAGTCAATCCACGCGCCTCGCGCACCGTGCCGTTTGTGTCCAAGGCTTGCGGCCTACAGTTAGCTAAAGTGGCAGCGCGCTGCATGATAGGCAAAACACTCAAAGAGCAGGGCGTCACCAGGGAAATTGTGCCGCCTTACTATTCGGTAAAAGAAGCGGTATTCCCTTTCATCAAATTCCCCGGCGTTGATACGATACTTGGGCCGGAAATGAAATCTACCGGCGAGGTGATGGGCGTGGGTCGTACTTTCGCCGAGGCCTTTGTAAAATCGCAATTAGGCGCAGGTACCAAGCTACCCACCGGCGGCAAAGCGTTTATCAGCGTGCGTCGCGAAGATCGCGAAAAAGTCGTTGAAATTGCGCAGGCATTGGCTGGTCTGGGCTTTCAACTGGTCGGTACGCGCGGCACCGCTGGCGCGCTGGAGGCTGTCGGCCTGACTGTTACGCCGGTAAATAAAGTGGCTGAAGGTCGGCCACACGTCGTGGACATGATTAAAAACGGCGAGATCAGTTTTATTGTGAACGTAGTGGAAGACAAACGCGCTGTGACGGACTCTTACGCGATTCGTCGCAGTGCCTTGCAGCAGAAAGTCACCTATTACACCACGCTGGCAGGTGCCGAGGCAGCCTGCATGGGCATGGCACACATGCAGGAGCTGGAAGTGCAATCCTTACAGAGCCTGCACCTAGAGCTTGCATCTAACCTAGGCTAAGTAATAAGATAGGTAGCATACGAGAAACCACGCCTGACAGCCTCACGGTGACAGGGTGTGGTTTTTGTTTTGCGGTATAAAGTGAGAATAATAAATATGAATAAAATTCCGGTAACAGTCAGAGGCGCAGAGCTTCTCAAAGTCGAGTTGCAGCGCTTGCGCAGTGTAGATCGCCCAAGTGTGATCCAGGCAATTTCAGAGGCGCGTGCGCAGGGCGACCTCTCGGAAAATGCCGAATACGAAGCCGCCAAGGAGCGCCAAAGTTTTATCGAGGGGCGTATTGCCGAGATTGAGGCCAAGCTGTCCAATGCACAGGTCATAGACCCACAGACTCTGCACGCTGAAGGTCGCTGTGTATTTGGTGCCACGGTGGAAGTTGAAGATATGGATAGTGGTGGCGTGGTCACCTATCAAATCGTAGGTGATGACGAAGCAGATGTTAAAGGCGGGAAAATCTCGGTAAGCTCACCTATCGCGCGGGCCTTGATTGGTAAATCAGCCGGTGATGTGGCCGAAGTGATGGCGCCGGGCGGACTACGTTCCTATGAAGTGCTGGATGTCCAATACATCTAATGCGTAATTTTTCAGACAAACTGGCTTTAGTCGTTGTCACGCTCTGGGTAGGTGCATTGTGGACCATCGCTGTGGTTGCCTACGTGCTATTCGATACCCTGGCAGACAAGCAACTGGCTGCCATGCTGGCGGTCAAGCTGTTCAGCATCGTGGCCTATGTTGGTATAGCCAGTGCATTTTATCTGCTGGTACACCGCTTGCTACAGTCCGGTACTGCGGCATTAAAACAGGGTTTCTTTTGGGCGGTGCTGCTGATGTTGCTGCTGACATTGGCCGAGCATTTTGGTATTCAGCCCATCCTAGCTGAGCTTAAAAACCAGGCTATGCTTGCGGATGTGGTGCAAAGTGTATTTGCCGACCGTTTCAAGACCTGGCATGGGGTAGCGAGGATTGCTTACCTGCTGAAATGCCTGCTGGGTTTGGTGCTGGTGCTGCGCGCCAGATAAGGAAGCCCTGAATAAGTCCGCCATGCCTTCCTTGCATCCCATCCCGCAAAGCCAAGTGCGTGGCCATGTGGGACTTATTCAGGGCTTCCCTAGGGAATCAGAATTTTTGGCTTGTCAGCCTTGCGATAAATGACTAGCTGTTTACCAATATGATGCACGGCAATAGCGCCGGTTTTCTCGCAGATTTCTTCCAGCATCTTGGTGCGTAGCGTACGGTCGTCGCCATGCACCTTAATTTTAATCAGTTCGTGCGCTTTTAAGTTCATATCAATTTCGTTCAGGACTTTTTCAGTCAAGCCGTTGTTGCCTATCATGACGACCGCATTTAACGCTTGGGAAAGGCCGCGTAGATGGCTGATTTGTTTGGAATTGAGGGATGATTTAAGTTCTGACATATCTCGTTGAATCGTGATTCAAAAAAAGGATGCGCAGTTTAACATGAAAGCCAGACCAACCAGCAAAGCCTGGATGAACGAGCACCTAAACGACGAGTTTGTTAAGCGTGCGCAGCGTGAGGGGTATCGCGCCCGTTCGGCCTATAAGCTGATAGAGATTGACGATAAGGATCACTTGATCAAGCCCGGCATGATGGTGGTTGATTTAGGCGCGACTCCGGGTAGTTGGTCGCAAGTGGCGATGCAGCGCCTGAAGGGCAATGGCCGCGTGATTGCACTGGATCTGCTGGAAATGCAGCCGATTCCTGGGGTGGATTTTATCCAGGGCGATTTTCGCGAAGAGGCTATTCTCAAGCAACTGGAAAAAGTATTAAATGGCAGGCAGATAGACCTTGTAATTGCTGATATGTCCCCCAATATGAGTGGCATAGCGTTGGTGGATCAGGCCGGTGCAGCTTATTTAACCGAGCTGGCATTGGAATTTGCCATGAAATGGTTGAAACCAGGCGGCAATTTGCTGGTCAAAGTTTTCGTTGGCGCGGGATTTGATGACATTGTGCGCAATATGCGCCTAGGCTTTGACAAGGTAGCCACGCGCAAACCCAAGGCCTCACGCGGCCGCAGCAGTGAAGTGTACCTGCTGGGCATGAAACGGCGCGCAACCGAGTAAAAATAAGTTTAGAATGAAACTGTTAAATAGTAGCCCACATTAAACAAGGATTGGGATTTTGAACAACATTGTAAAGAATATCGCTATCTGGCTCATCGTGGCACTGGTGCTGATTACCGTATTTAACCAGTTCAGCGCGAAGAGTGCGGCTGACGGCCAGGTGGTTTACTCGCAGTTTATTGATGACGTGAAACAAGGGCGCATCGCCAAAGTCATGATTGATGGCCGCGTGCTGCGCGGCATCACCCATGACGGCAAAAAATTCAACACCTATGCGCCTTATGACCCGGGCTTGATGGGCGATCTGCTCAAAAACAATGTGACGGTTGAAGCCAAGGCAGATGAAGAGCCTTCATTGCTGATGAATATATTTGTATCCTGGTTCCCCATGCTGCTGCTGATTGGCGTTTGGGTATTTTTTATGCGCCAGATGCAAGGCGGTGGCAAGGGCGGCATGTTCTCGTTTGGCAAGAGCCGCGCACGCCAGCTGGATGAAACTACCAATCAAATCACCTTTGCTGATGTAGCTGGCTGCGATGAAGCCAAGGAACAGGTTTACGAGCTGGTGGAATTTTTGCGTGACCCAGGCAAATTCCAGAAATTAGGCGCACGCATTCCGCGCGGCGTACTCATGATCGGGCCGCCGGGCACAGGTAAAACTTTGCTTGCCAAAGCGATTGCGGGCGAAGCCAAAGTACCGTTCTTTACCATCTCAGGTTCCGATTTCGTTGAAATGTTTGTCGGTGTCGGCGCTGCCCGCGTGCGCGACATGTTTGAGCAAGCCAAGAAAAGCCCGCCGTGTATCATCTTTATTGATGAAATCGATGCGGTTGGCCGTCATCGTGGCGGTGGTATGGGCGGTGGTAATGATGAACGCGAGCAAACACTTAACCAGTTATTGGTTGAGCTGGATGGTTTTGAAGCCAATTCCGGTGTCATTGTGATTGCCGCAACCAATCGTGCAGATGTATTGGATAAGGCCTTGTTGCGCCCTGGCCGCTTTGATCGCCAGGTGATGGTTGGGCTGCCTGATATTCGAGGCCGTGAACAAATTTTAATGGTGCATATGCGCAAAGTGCCGCTGAATATTGATGTGAAAGCGGATATTCTGGCGCGTGGTACGCCTGGTTTCTCCGGCGCAGATTTGGCTAATCTGGTCAATGAAGCCGCATTGATTGCAGCGGGCCGCAATAAGCGCACTGTCGAGATGCAGGACTTTGAAGATGCCAAGGACAAGATTTATATGGGTCCGGAGCGCAAGTCCATGGTGATGCGCGAAGAAGAGCGCCGCAAAACCGCTTACCATGAAACTGGCCATGCAGTGGTGGCTAAGTTGTTGCCTAAGGCTGACCCTGTACATAAAGTAACGATTATGCCGCGCGGCTGGGCGCTGGGTTTGACCTGGCAATTGCCAGAGCATGATCAATTGAGCCGCTACCGTGAAAAAATGTTAGAGGAAATCTCAATTTTTTTTGGTGGGCGCATTGCGGAAGAGTTGTTTACGGATGATATATCCACAGGGGCATCAAACGACTTTGAACGTGCGACTCATTTGGCGCGTGATATGGTGACGAAATACGGCATGTCTGATTTATTAGGCACTATGGTCTATGTGGATAACGACCAGGATTCATTTTTTGGACGTATGTCGGCCAAATCCATTTCGGAAGCCACGCAGCAAAAGGTTGACTCTGAAATCCGCCGTATCCTAGATGAGCAATATGCGATTGCGCGCAAGCTTCTGGAAGATAACCGCGATAAAGTTGAAGCCATGGTGGTCGCCTTGATGGAGTGGGAAACTATTGATGCAGACCAGATCAACGATATTATGGCAGGCAAAGCGCCACGCCCACCCAAGGCAGCGCAGCCTGTAGTGACGCCAGAAAAGGATAGGGGATCTTCTGGCCCGACGGTTACACCAGCACTACAGCCGACCGCAAAATCGCAGTAGTTAAGTAACCTGGCCAAGTAATCTAAAGCCATATCAAGCTAGAGTGGGTAAAATCACTTTTTTGATATGGCTTTTTTATTGTCGTTAAAACCATGAAATTCATTTGTGGCAGCTACCAGCTCGATTTATCGCGCCCGCATGTGATGGGCATAGTGAACGTCACGCCTGATTCTTTCTCTGACGGCAGCAAATATGAATCTACCGAAAAAGCCGTCGAGCATGCTTTGCAGTTAGTGGCAGAAGGCGCCGATATCCTTGATATTGGTGGTGAATCCACGCGCCCGGGGGCGACGCCGGTGAGTCTGGAAGAAGAGCTGAGGCGTGTGTTGCCGGTGATAGAGAAGCTTTCAAAAACTGCTGGCGTACCGCTTTCCGTTGATACTTACAAGCCTGAAGTGATGCGCGCCGCGATTGCTGCCGGTGCTGATATGGTCAACGACGTGCGTGCATTGCAAGAGCCTGGCGCTTTGGAAATCGTCAGCAAGAGTAAGGCGGGGGTTTGCCTGATGCACATGCAGAGCATACCGCAGACCATGCAGGTGAATCCGCAATATGGCGATGTGGTGGCTGAGGTAAAGACTTTTTTGAGTGAGCGTCTGGATACAGCTAATGAAGCTGGAATCACCTCGGAGCGCATAGTGCTTGACCCCGGCTTTGGCTTTGGCAAGCGCACCGAGCACAACATTGCTTTGCTGCAAAACCTGCAAAGCATCGCTGATATTGGCAGGCCGTTGCTCGTTGGCCTCTCGCGTAAATCCGTGCTGGGGCAGATTCTCGGCGGCGATGAATACGTGCGGTTGCATGCAAGTATTGCGGCTTGTGTGATATGCGCCATGAAAGGCGCTAGAATAGTGCGTGTACACGATGTAAAAGCAACCGCCGACGCACTGAAAGTAGTTGCGGCAGTACTACCTGACTAAAGAGTGAATATGAAAAAATATTTTGGCACTGATGGTATTCGCGGCCGCGTAGGCGAGGCACCAATCACACCGGATTTTATGATGCGTCTTGGCTATGCTGCCGGGCGCGTGCTGACCGCCACTGGCAGCCGCTTGGCAAAAGGCGCCCACCCCGCCGTGCTGATAGGAAAAGACACGCGCATCTCCGGCTATATGCTGGAATCCGCGCTGCAAGCGGGCTTATCCGCCGCAGGTGTGGATGTGCTGCTCACTGGCCCCATGCCCACGCCTGCCGTGGCTTACTTCACCCGCGCCCTGCGTGCGCAGGCTGGCATTGTCATTTCTGCCTCGCATAATCCGTTTGAAGATAACGGCATCAAGTTCTTTTCTGCCGAAGGCACCAAGTTGTCGGATGATATCGAACACGCCATCGAGGCAGAGCTGGAAGCACCCATGCAGGTAATGGCGTCAAAACAGCTGGGCAAGGCCAGGCGCATTGATGACGCTATCGGGCGCTATGTTGAGTTTTGCAAAAGCACGTTTCCCAGTGCGCTTGATTTGCGCGGCCTGAAAATCGTGCTCGATTGCGCGCATGGCGCTACCTACCATGTCGCGCCGCCGGTGTTCCATGAGTTGGGTGCCGAAGTTATCACCATCTTCAATCAGCCGGATGGCCTCAATATCAATCACGAATGCGGCTCTACCCATCCGCAAGCGCTTTGCAAGGCAGTTGTTGAGCACAAGGCCGACCTTGGCATTGCTTTCGATGGCGATGGCGACCGCGTGGTTATGGTGGACAGCAACGGACAGTTACTGGATGGCGACCAGTTGCTGTATATCATTGCCAGGCACCGCCAACAACGTGGCAAGCTGGGTGGCGGCGTAGTAGGCACGCTGATGACCAATCTGGCGCTGGAGCACGCCCTGGCCAAGGCTGATATTGATTTCGTGCGCGCACAGGTGGGCGACCGCTATGTGCTGGAACTGCTCAATGAAAACGGCTGGCAATTGGGCGGTGAAAATTCCGGCCATATCCTGTGCCTGGATAAGCACAGCAGCGGCGATGGCATCATTGCCGCCCTGCAGGTGCTGCACGCCTTGCGCGCCGGTAATAAGACCCTGGCTGAGTTGGGCGCAGAGCTTGGCTTATATCCGCAAGTGCTGATTAATGTGAAGGTTGATAAGCGCATTGATCTGGATGCCAATAGCGCACTGCAAGCGGCGGTCAAGTCTGCCGAGGCGGAGCTGGATGGCAAAGGACGCGTTTTATTGCGTGCCTCCGGCACTGAACCAAAAATCCGTGTGATGGTAGAAGGTAGTAGCCGCGAGCAGGTACAAAGCCTGGCAGAGCGTATTGCGGATGTAGTTAGCAAAGCTGCTGTATGAACCCTGACATATTGATGCGGCGATTAGGACTTGCTAAGTTCATTGCGGCCATAAACGCAATATGGGCACCTCTAAAAATACATTTTTTGGGCGCATCGCGTCGTTGCGCGGTACTCGCAACCTCGCTGTATACCGCATACTATCTCGGTTTCTGCGTTCCGTGCGCCTAGCACTGCATCCCAAATAACGCATTTTTAGAGGTGCCCATATGTCATTCCACTCAACAGACCCTGTAAATAATTCTGTGTAAATGCTGATTGAGTGCATTAATTTAAGGGAGGCACTCTGTCACCCAATTCAATACTAAAACGATTCAGCGTAGCCTTCCAATCCTTAAGTGGCATCGTCCATTTTTTGGAGGCTTGCAACATCGCTAAATATGCCACCTTAAACGCCGCATTGTCATTGGGGAAGACTTTACGGTTTTTAATCGCTTTACGTATCACGCTGTTCAGTGACTCAATCGCATTGGTGGTGTCCCCCAAGGGGACTTCCTGCGGGGCGTAAATCACTTTGCGTATTTCGGGTGGGTAGTCAAACAAAGTGATGAGGTTTGGCCAATGTTTGTGCCAACTTTTAGCAATGCTCACATACTGACTATCCCACTTCTGCGCAAAGGCCTGTAGCGCTTGCTCTGCGGCGGCGCTGGTGGCGGCGCGGTAAATGGTTTTAAGGTCTGTTGCGACTTCTTTCATGTGTTTTGCAGCCACATAACGTAAGCTGTTGCTCACCATGTGCACCCTACACAACTGGATCTTGGTCTGCTGGAATAGGCCGCAGCAATCGCATCAGGGAAGCCCGTTAAGCTGTCCACACAGGCAATGAAGATGTCAGCCACGCCGTGATTTTGTAATTCAGTCAGTACACCCAGCCAGAATTTAGCGCCTTCGTTCTCTGCAATCCATAGCCCCAGTAATTCGCGTCTGTCCTTCTTAATTGACGCCGAGTGCGTGGTCAAATGGCTTTATTGATGATGCGTTTATCCTGATTGACTTTAACATTGAGGCAATCCAAATACACAATAGGATACACTTCATCCAGCGTGCGGGATTGCCATGCGTGCACCTCTTCTAGTACGGCTTCGGTGACTTTGGAGATGAGGCTGTGGGAGATGTCTGCACCGTACATTTCTTGAAACATATTGGCAAT
>JBCKUK010000007.1:0-54800 GCA_038924905.1 Methylophilaceae bacterium
TGGGCAATGATGGCCAGCATTTTGAAGCGGTGATTGTGAGCCCTGCATTTGTCGGTAAGAATATGGTGCAGCAGCATCAGTTGGTTTACCAAGCACTGGGCGATAGGATGCGCTTGGAGATACACGCGCTTTCAATGCGCACATTTACCCCGGAGGCCTGGGCAAAAGCAGATGAGAATTTAATTGGAGAGTAAAATGGAAACACAAGAAATTATTAAAAATCAGGTCACTACCAACCCGGTGGTGCTTTATATGAAGGGCAATCCGAAGTTTCCACAATGTGGATTTTCTGGCCTCGCAGTGCAAATTTTGCAGGCCTGTGGCGTGAAAAATCTGGTTACTGTGGATGTGCTGGCCGACCCTGCCATTCGTGAAGGCATTAAGGCTTACTCAAACTGGCCAACCGCCCCGCAGCTTTATATTGACGGTGAATTTGTCGGTGGTTCGGACATCATGCGCAGCCTGTATGAGCAAGGCGAATTGCAAAAACTGTTAGAAGCATCGCCCGCGTAGTTGGATAAGTTTGTTATTCAGGGCGGGTTTCCGCTCAATGGCGAAGTGCAGATTTCTGGCGCTAAAAATGCGGCGTTGCCGATTTTTTGCGCTGCCTTGTTGGCAGAAACGCCATTAAAACTTAACCATGTGCCGCATCTGCATGATGTGAGCACGATGCTGAAGTTGCTGAGCCACATGGGTGTACAGGCTACTCCCGAAGGTGACAACACCCTGACGCTGGATGGTAGCCACATTCACACACAAGAAGCGCCTTACGAAATGGTGAAAACCATGCGTGCTTCGATTCTTGTTTTGGGGCCGCTGTTAGCCCGTTTTGGTCATGCTCGTGTTTCACTGCCCGGCGGCTGCGCCATTGGCTCACGGCCGGTGGATTTGCACATCAAGGGCCTGCAAGCCATGGGCGCAGAGATTCATATTGAGCATGGCTACATAGAAGCCCGTACGGCGCGGCTAAAAGGCGCGCGTATTTTTATGGATTTGGTAACAGTCACCGGCACAGAAAATCTGATGATGGCGGCTGCCTTGGCCGATGGCACGACACTGCTGGAAAATGCTGCACGTGAGCCTGAAGTGGTTGATATGGCAGAATGCCTGAATAAGATGGGCGCGCGCATCGAAGGTGCAGGTACTGACGTGATTACCGTCCATGGTGTAGAGCGCCTGAACGGGGCAGAGCACGATATTGTATGCGACCGCATTGAAGCCGGTACTTACATGGTGGCTGCAGCGATGACAGGTGGCAGCATCAAACTCAACAATGCCAACGCAGCTTTGCTGGAAGCGGTTATAGACAAGCTGCGAGAGGCTGGCGCGACCATCGAGCATGATGCTACAAGTATCGCCGTTAAAAGTACTGGCAAATTAAATTCGGTAAACTTGCGCACAGCCCCACATCCAGCCTTTCCTACAGATATGCAGGCGCAGTTCATGGCGTTAAATACCGTAGCAAACGGCGTGGCAAGTGTGACCGAAACCATTTTTGAGAATCGTTTTATGCACGTGCAAGAAATGCGACGCCTGGGTGCAGCAATTGAAGTTGAAGGCAACACGGCGATTGTGCGTGGCGTCGATTATCTGGATGGCGCAACTGTCATGGCAACAGATTTACGCGCATCGGCTAGCCTGGTATTGGCGGGTCTGGTGGCGCGTGGCGAAACTACCATTGAGCGCATTTATCATATAGACCGTGGTTATGAGCACATTGAGGAAAAACTGACCAAGCTAGGTGCTAAAATTACACGGGTCAAACAAACGAGTAAATGATGATTACTATTGCCTTATCGAAAGGCCGTATTTTTGAAGAGACCGCGCCATTATTGGCAGCTGCCGGGATTACTGCGCCTGAAGATCCTGAATCTTCGCGCAAGCTGATCCTGTCTACCAATCGCGCTGATGTGCGGCTCATCATTGTGCGCGCATCCGATGTGCCAACCTACGTGCAATATGGCGCGGCAGACTTGGGCATTGCAGGCAAGGATGTGCTCAATGAGCAGGGGGGTGAAGGACTCTATCAGCCTCTGGATCTGAAAATTGCACGTTGCAAGATGATGGTGGCGGTGCGTGAAGATTTTGATTACTTCGGTTCAGTGCGTCGTGGCGCGCGGCTCAAGGTAGTTACCAAATATGTAAAAACTGCGCGCGAACACTTCGCCGATAAAGGTATGCATGTTGATCTGATTAAGCTTTACGGCTCGATGGAGCTTGGCCCGCTTGTTGGTTTGGCGGATGCGATTGTTGACTTGGTCAGTACTGGCAATACCTTGCGCGCCAATAATTTAAAAGCGGTGGAAGAAGTTGCCGATATCAGCTCGCGGCTGATTGTTAATCAAGCCTCGTTCAAGCTCAATCGCAGTGCGCTGCAGCCCATCATTGACGGCTTTGCGCAGGCCATAGCCAGAACCAAGTAGATTTGACAATGAACATCAGACGTTTTTCTAGCAGCGATACCAATTTCGATAGCGACTTGAAGCAGTTGCTGGCTTTTGAAACTGCACAGGACGACCAGATTGACCAAGTCGTTGCAGATATTCTGCGCGATGTTAAAAAACGTGGTGATGCTGCGGTGCTGGAATATACCCGTCGCTTTGATCGTCTTGATGCCAGCAATTTAAGCGAACTTGAAATCCCCCAAGCCGAATTAAAAGGCGCACTAGATAACTTGCCTGCAGAACAGCGCAAGGCCTTGCAGGTAGCGGCAGACCGCGTACGAACATATCACGAGAAACAGTTGATGTCGTCCTGGAGCTACACCGAAACCGACGGCACCTTGCTCGGCCAGCAAGTGACTTCGCTCGATCGCGTCGGGCTATACGTGCCTGGCGGCAAAGCTGCTTACCCATCATCGGTATTGATGAACGCAATCCCGGCCAAGGTGGCAGGTGTTAAAGAATTGATTATGGTGGTGCCGACACCGAATGGCGAAAAGAGTGCATTGGTGCTGGCTGCGGCCGCAGTATGTGGTGTTGACCGCGTATTTTGCATTGGCGGGGCGCAAGCAATAGGGGCACTGGCCTACAGCACGCAAACCATACCGCAAGTGGACAAGATTGTTGGCCCGGGTAATGCCTATGTGGCGGCTGCCAAGCGCCGCGTGTTTGGCGTGGTGGGCATTGATATGGTAGCTGGGCCTTCAGAAATTCTGGTGATTTGCGATGGCAAAACCAATCCTGATTGGGTGGCCATGGATTTATTCTCGCAAGCTGAACACGACGAGCTGGCGCAAGCCATATTATTGTCCCCCGATGCTGCGTTTCTTGACCAGGTAGCTGCGAGTATGGATCGCCTGCTGGAAGAAATGCCGCGTAAAGACATTATCCGTACTTCATTGCAAGATCGTGGCGCGCTGATACAAGTACGCGATTTGGATGAAGCTGCCAAAATCGCTAATTTTATCGCACCCGAGCACTTGGAGTTGTCACTGGATGATGCGTTGGCATTCAGCAAAAAGATCAAACACGCTGGTGCGATTTTCATGGGCCGTGATACCTGCGAAGCGCTTGGCGACTATTGCGCAGGGCCGAATCACGTATTGCCCACGTCGCGTACTGCGCGCTTCTCGTCGCCATTGGGTGTATATGATTTCCAGAAACGTACTAGTTTGATTATGGTCTCAAAGCAAGGTGCGCAGACGCTGGGGAAAGTTGCGGCGACACTCGCTTCTGGCGAAGGTTTGCAGGCACACGCACGTTCTGCTGAGTATCGTCTGAAGGGCAAGTAGTGAGCCGCTTTTGGAGCAAGGTGGTTCACGGCCTCACCCCTTATGTGCCGGGCGAACAGCCCAAGCTGGCAAATCTTATCAAGCTCAACACCAACGAAAATCCCTATGGGCCCAGTCCAAAGGTTTTAGAGGCCTTGCGCGCTGAAGCGGCTGATAGCTTGCGGCTATACCCCGACCCTAACTCCGACAAGCTCAAAATTGCTATTGCCGAGTATCATGGCCTGAGTCCCGCGCAGGTATTTGTGGGTAATGGTTCGGATGAAGTGTTGGCGCATACTTTTCAAGCACTTTTGAAGCATGATGCCCCGCTGCTCTTTCCTGACATCACCTACAGTTTTTATCCGGTTTACTGTGGTCTTTATGGCATCACGTATCAGACCGTTGCGCTCAACGATGCTTTTGAAATTTGCGTGGATGATTATTTCAAAGCTAACGGCGGCATCATCTTTCCCAATCCCAATGCGCCTACCGGATGTTTATTGGCGTTATCTGAAATCGAACGCCTACTGAAAATGAACACTGAGTCAGTGGTGGTGGTAGACGAAGCCTATATTGATTTTGGCGGCCAATCGGCAGTCGGCTTGGTTAATCATTACCCGCAGTTGCTGGTCGTACACACCTTATCCAAGGGGCGCTCTCTGGCCGGTTTGCGTGTGGGCTATGCGGTGGGCCATGCGGATTTGATTGATGCCCTGCATCGGGTTAAAGACAGTTTTAACTCTTACCCGCTGGATCGTTTTGCGCAAGCCGGTGCGATTGCAGCGATGCAAGATCGTGAGTATTTTGAAACTACTCGCAACAAAATTATCGCGACGCGCGAGAAATTAGCCGGCGAATTAAAAAAATCAGGTTTTGAAGTGCTGCCATCAGGTGCCAATTTTATCTTTGTGCGGCATTCTCTACGAGACGCCGCCGAACTTACTGCCAAATTGCGCGAGCGCAGCATTGTCATTCGCCATTTCAAGAGCCCAGCCCGCATCGCCTCGTTTTTAAGAATTACGGTCGGCACAGAGAGTGAGTGCCAGGATTTGATAAATGCCATAAAATAGATTTTAGAGGTTCCCAATTTTTAAGTAATCATTTAAACTATGCCCTTGAATTATAGAAAAAATGTATCATCACGCTTGTATCAAATTATTATAAGTAATCAATCGGAGAAAGCATCATGGCAAAACCCTTAGTTCAAATGGCATTAGATTCACAAGATTTTGACGCAACCATAGCACTTGCTACCAAAGTAGCCCCGCACGTAGACATTCTTGAAATCGGCACCCCATGCATCAAGCACAACGGCATCAAGATGCTGGAAGCTTTAAAGGCAAAATTCCCCAAGAACAAGATCCTGGTTGACCTCAAGACCATGGACGCAGGCTTCTACGAAGCCGAGCCTTTCTACAAGGCTGGCGCTGACATCTGTACCGTACTGGGTACTGCTGACCTTGGCACTATCAAGGGCATGGTCGATGTCGCTAACAAATACGGCAAAGAAGCCCAAGTTGACATGATGAACGTGACTGACAAAGTTGCTCGCACCAAAGAAGCCGTGAAGCTCGGTGCTCACATCATCGGTGTACACACCGGTCTTGACGCACAGGCTGCCGGCGGTACCCCATTTACTGATCTGGGTGCCATTGCTGGTCTTGGCCTCAAGTGCAAAATCTCTGTAGCCGGCGGTATCAAGGCAGCGACCGTAAAGCAAGTAGTTGATGCAGGTGCCAACATCGTAGTCGCTGGTGCTGCCATCTACGGCGCTGCTGACCCTGCTGCTGCTGCTGCTGAGATTACCAGTTTGGCTAGAGAAGCTGGCGCAGGCGCAGGTAGCGACTGGCTAAAGAAATTCTTGCCCTGGATTCTTGTTGCTGGCGCAGTGCTGCTAGCCTTGTTCTTGATGAACAAGCCAGCCGACCCTGTAGCTGAGGCAAGTGCCCCTGCCACTGAGGCTGTGGCGCCCGCAGAAGAAGTCCCTGTTACCGAGCCAACCAACTAAGAGTCATATTATTAAAGCTGGCATATGCATATTAAGAACCAGCGTAAAACTAGTGCGATAAAATAAAAAACCGGCTTAGCGTCGGTTTTTTGTTTTCGTTTAGGATAGAATACGCACATACCAGTCACTAAACAGCTCCACCACAAACATTGCCGCCATGCGCACCGCTGAAGTAAGTCGCAATACTCTCGAGACTCAAATTTCCATATCCATTAACCTGGATGGCAGCGGCACATCGAATTTTGCCACCGGTTTGGCATTTCTTGATCACATGCTGGATCAGATTGCACGTCACGGCATGATGGATATCAGTGTGAAGGCCAAAGGTGACTTGCAGATTGATGCACATCACACAGTGGAAGATATTGGTATTACTTTGGGTCAGGCCTTTGCCAAGGCTGTTGGTGATAAAAAAGGTGTACGCCGCTATGGCTATGCCTATGTGCCGCTCGATGAAGCATTGTCACGCGTAGTGCTGGATATTTCTGGCCGCCCGGGCCTCGAATTTGGTGTTGAATTCAGCCGTGCTCGCATCGGCGATTTTGATGTGGATCTGATCCATGAGTTTTTCCAGGGCTTTGCCAATCATGCCTTGGTGACTTTGCACATCGATAACTTGCGTGGCGATAACGCCCATCATCAGGCAGAAACTATTTTCAAGGCTTTTGGCCGTGCTTTGCGTGCGGCAGTAGAGCTTGACCCGCGCATGGTAGGGGTTTTGCCATCTACCAAAGGTTCGCTATAGTCTTCAGGGTTTTCAAAACAACTCATGAGTGATATTGCAGTCGTTGACTACGGCATGGGCAATTTGCGTTCAGTGTCCAAAGCTCTGGAATATGTGGCTCCCGCCAAAAGCGTGGTCGTTACCAGCGACCCTGCGCAAATCGCAGCCGCCGAGCGCGTGGTATTTCCCGGGCAAGGCGCGATGCCGGATTGCATGCGCGAACTGGATGCGCGCAATTTACGTGATGCAGTCACCAGCGCTGCCGCGACCAAGCCCTTTCTTGGCATTTGTATCGGTTTGCAATTGCTGTTTGAGCGCTCTGAGGAAGGCAATGCTACCGGCCTTGGTATTTTGCCGGGCGAAGTAAAACGTTTTTCGCCCCAAGATATGCATGACGCAGGCGGCAACAAGCTTAAAGTGCCACACATGGGCTGGAATCAGGTGTATCAAACTGGCTCCCACCCGCTCTGGGCTGGAATAGAAGATGGCTCACGTTTCTATTATGTGCACAGCTATTATGTTGACCCCGGGGATACTGGCCTGATTGCTGCTTATAGTGAATATCCGTCGCGCTTTACCTGCGCGGTCACACACGATAATATTTTCGCTGTGCAATTTCACCCGGAAAAAAGCCAACATGACGGACTCAAACTTTTATCCAATTTTGTCCATTGGAATGGACGTATTTAACTCAACTTTCTATGCCAAATTAATTATGCTGATTATCCCTGCTATCGATCTCAAGGACGGTCACTGCGTTCGCTTAAAACAAGGCCTGATGGAAGATGCCACAGTATTTTCTGAAGACCCGGCTGCCATGGCGCGCCTGTGGGTGGATAAAGGCGGCAGACGTTTGCATCTGGTAGATCTCAACGGCGCATTCGCCGGCAAGCCGGTGAATGCGGCTGCGATTAAATCCATAGTCAGTGCGGTCGGCGGCGATATCCCTATTCAGCTTGGCGGTGGCATACGCGATCTGGAAACGATAGAACGCTATCTGGACGATGGTATCGGTTATGTGATTATCGGTACCGCAGCGGTGAAAAGCCCTGGTTTCCTGCATGAAGCCTGCTACGCTTTCCCCGGCCAGGTGATGGTCGGGCTGGATGCCAAAGATGGCAAAGTGGCCGTGGATGGCTGGTCCAAACTGACAGGGCATGACGTCATTGATCTTGCCAAGAAGTTTGAAGATTATGGTGTCGAGGCCGTGGTTTATACCGACATTGGCCGCGATGGCATGCTCACCGGCGTGAATATCGAGGCTACAGTTGCATTGGCGCAGGCGCTAAAAATCCCGGTCATTGCCAGCGGCGGCATTACCAGCCTGGATGATGTAACGAAACTGTGTGCAGTGGAAGCCGAGGGCATTATGGGTGCTATTACCGGCCGCGCCATCTACGAAGGCACGCTGGATTTCGCCGCCGCACAAGCTTTAGCAGACGAACTCAACGGCTGATGGGACTTGCCAAACGTATCATCCCTTGCCTCGACGTCACCGATGGACGTGTGGTTAAAGGCGTCAATTTTGTTGAACTACGTGATGCCGGCGACCCGGTAGAAATCGCACGGCGCTATGACGAACAAGGCGCGGATGAGCTCACTTTTCTCGATATCACTGCCAGCTCAGATAATCGCGGGCTGATTCTGAACATTATTGAACAAGTCGCGTCTCAGGTATTCATCCCGCTGACGGTAGGTGGTGGAGTGCGGGATGTCGATGACGTGCGCCGCTTGCTGAATGCCGGTGCTGATAAGGTCAGCATCAATACCTCCGCAATTCTTAATCCACAATTGGTGGCGGATGCTTCTGGCCGCTTTGGTGCGCAATGTATTGTGGTGGCGATTGATGCCAAACAAGTCCAGAATGACAGCAACCAAGGCTTGCGCTGGGAAGTATTTACCCACGGTGGCCGCAAAGCTACCGGTCTTGACGCAGTCGAATGGGCACGAAAAATGGTGGCGTTGGGCGCAGGTGAATTATTGCTGACCAGCATGGATAGAGACGGCACCAAAATAGGCTTCAATCTTGAACTCACCCGCGCAATTACGGACGCGGTAGACGTGCCGGTAATCGCATCCGGTGGTGTTGGCAACTTGAGCCATCTGGTGGAGGGTATAAAGCTGGGCGGTGCCGATGCCGTTTTGGCAGCAAGCATTTTTCACTATGGGGAATATACTGTGCGTGAAGCGAAAGAATACATGGCGGCACGGAACATAGAGGTGAGACTTTAATGGCAAAGAAGGTTACCAATCAAGACCTGCAGCCTTATCCAAGAGAAGATGGCAGCGTATTAGCAAAAAGCAGCATGTTTCTTAAGCCCAACGACCGTCTTGAATTGCCAAGGCTGGAGCAGGCAATTGATGCCGCATTCGACCGTACTTTGCGTAATAAAAAAGGCCAGATCAAAGCTGTTGCTGATAGCCCATAAAAATTGGTAGATAACTGTATTGTCCACCTCAGAGAGCGTAGCGATCCTATTTTAAGTCCAGCGTTTGTTTCACAATTGGCACCAGAAGATTTGTTTGAGTTGGATGCAGTGAGCCATGAGATGCAGCGCCATCGTATGACTATCGGGGTGTTTTACCAATTTTTGTTGCTAGAGATCATGAAGGCGCGTGGCTGGGCTGTATTTGACGGCGTCAATGAAGGCGATATTGTTGCTGATGTTGATACGCCAGGCTTTGACGGGGGTATTAGGCTTTATATTTCGGTCAAAAAATCAAGCGATACGGTTGGCGGTCAGGATGTTGCAGGTGTAATAAAGCGGCTTGAGAGCATGGCAAAGGCCGAGAAAAATCTCACACGTCCCTATTTGTGTGTGCTATGTGTGGCGACACCCTCTAGGGGCAAGCTGCTTAATTACAATGACGACCGTAAGATTAAGCGGGATAAAGAAGGACGTTACTTATCGCTGAATTGCGAATATTGGGGACCGGGGTTTGTGTTTCCCTATGCTAGTGGTTATGAGGCGCAGGATGTTTATATTGCAGCATTCAAGCGGGGTTGCCCAGCATTTGCCGTTCCGTACCTTACAATTTCGCCAAGAATGTGCGGAGTTGCTAAAAGACAGGCTAAATGTACTTGGTTTGATTGGTGAAACAGGTCGCATAGATGCAGAGCGTTTTCTGCGCTTTATTGCGCAACCGAGTAAGATGAAAACATGACTGAAGCTACCCAACATCGTCCTTATTGTCTGGTTGCAAATGGGGATAGCAGAAAGGAACTTGCTGCTTTTAAGGGGCAGGCCGATCTGATAATAACGTCTCCGCCCTATGCAGATGCTCGCCACCGGCACTACGACAGTATTCATCCTAACCAGTTTGCAGATTGGTTTGCAACTTTTCACGAGCCTTTCTGGAATGTTCTGAAAGATGACGGTAGTCTGGTCATCAATATCAAAGACAAAATTGTGAACGGTACAAGACATCGCTTTGTCTGGCGCACGATAGACAAGTTAGCTGATCTGGGTTGGCATTGTATTGACGATTACATCTGGCATAAGCCTAATCCTATGCCTGATTACTGGCCAACCCGTATGCGTGACGGCTGGGAATACTGCTTTCATCTCGCCAAGTCGTCCCGTCCTTACATCAATCAGGATGCGGTACGTAGGCCAGTGGGCGATTGGGTGAAGTCGCGTTTAGCGAAGCTGGGTGAGAATGATCTACAACGCCATAATTCAGTGAATTCCAGCGGATTTGGGCGCGATATTTCCAAGTGGGTAGGCAAGACGACGGTATTGCCATCGAATGTACTGTCTATCCCGCTGGTGGGCAAAAATAAAGGACATCCAGCAGTTTACCCTATTGAATTGCCTACCTTTTTTATAAAGCTGCTGTCGCGTCCGGGCAGTTTGGTGGTTGACCCATTCGGCGGTAGCGGAACGACCGCAATTGCTGCGCTGTCAGAAGGGCGCGACTGTGTGCTGGTGGACAACAATGCGCAATATTGTGAGATTGCCTACCGGCGCATCATGCAGGAATGCCAAGCAGATAATTTCGAAGTGAGCTTCAACCAAATTCAGGGTAGCCACAACCAGGCTTACGAGCAACAATCATCAGTTCAAATGACATTGATGCTTAATCAGCGCCACGCAACTTATGATGTGGAGCTTACACATGTCTGAAAGCTGGCTCAATAAGGTGAGTTGGACAGCAGAAGGCTTGGTGCCGGTGGTCGCGCAGGAGTCTGGTACGGGCAAGGTGCTGATGTTTGCATTTATGAACCGCGAGGCGTTGGAACAAACAGTAGCAACCGGTCAGGCTGTCTATTGGTCGTGCTCACGAAACAAACTGTGGCATAAAGGCGAGGAATCGGGACATGTACAAAAAGTGCGTGAAATTCGTCTTGATTGTGATGAGGATGTGCTGTTGCTAACGGTTGAACAGGCGGGTGGTATCGCTTGCCACACGGGACGGCACAGCTGTTTTTTTCAAAAGCTTGAAAATGGCGAATGGCTGACAGATCAGCCGGTGTTGAAGGATCCGAAGGAAATCTATCACAATGAGTGATGTTCTTAATCGTTTGGCCGAGTTGCTGGAAGCGCGTAAAAGCGCCGATCCGCAATCTTCTTATGTAGCCAAGCTTTATGCCAAGGGCATGGATGACATTCTCAAAAAGATAGGTGAAGAAGCGACCGAAACTATCATTGCCGCCAAAGAAGGCGACCCACAAAAAATTATTTATGAAACTGCAGACCTCTGGTTTCATTGCCTGGTAATGCTGGCCAAGGCTGGCTTGAAGCCGCAGGATGTGCTGGACGAGTTGGTACGGCGTGAAGGCCTATCAGGGTTGGATGAGAAAGCTGCACGCAAGAATTCATGACAGACTGCATTTTCTGCAAGATTGTTAATGGTGAGATTCTCTCCATGAAAATTTACGAGGATGAGGATGTGATTGCCTTCAATGATATTCATCCAATTGCACCCGTGCATTTTTTAATCGTGCCCAAGGAGCACGTTGAAAGCTTGGCAAGTTACGATGTTTCGCACGAAAAGCTGCTGGGTAAGGTATTGTTACTTGCGCCCCATCTGGCTACGGAGCAAGGTTTAAAAGGCTTTCGCACCATGATTAATACCGGCCGGGAAGGTGGGCAGGAAGTTTTTCATATGCATATTCACGTATTTGGTGGTAGCGAAAAGCTGCCAAAAACTTAAAGGAGAACTATATGGGTTCATTTAGCATCTGGCATTGGCTAATTGTGTTGCTGGTTGTAGTGCTGATATTCGGCACCAAAAAACTGCGCAACATCGGCAGTGATGTAGGCGGCGCCGTTAAGAATTTCAAAGACGCCATGAAAGAAGAACAGAAAGAAGGGTTAGATAAGCCCAAACCCAAACTGGATGAGACCGCCACTGGCCAAACAGTGGAAGGCGAAATCACGCAAAAAACCAAGCAATAATATAAGAGGAAGATGCAAAATACCCGAGCGACGCGAGTGCAAGGCGTAAATTGTGGCTGAACCCGGAGTCTACATTTTAGTAAATGAGGAGTTCAGGCATGATTTACAACGCTGCAATCGTGAGCGAAGTGTTTTGCATACATTAAAAATTGTTTGATGTTGCATTCTCAGAGCTGGTTGTTATCGCCTTAGTGGCGCTGATTGTGATTGGGCCGGAAAAGCTGCCCAAGGTGGCACGCACGTTGGGCGCGCTTGTTGGCCGATTGCAGCGTTATGTGAGTACAGTTAAAGCCGATATAGACCGTGAAATGCAATTTGAAGACTTGCAAAAATTGCAGCAGGAAATCAAGCAGAGCGCGGCTAAGGTACAAAACGATGTCGAGCAAAGCATAGGCGGGGCAGTCATGACAGCCAAAAAGCCTAACAAAGCCACAGACAAGCCGCAGTGAATCCTTCAGATACCTTTATTTCTCACCTGATTGAGCTACGTGACCGCTTGCTACGCACCCTGCTGGTTTTTGCGCTGGTATTTATAGGCCTTATACCCTTTGCAAATGAGATATACACTCTATTGGCACATCCGTTACTGGCTAAATTGCCGGTTGACGGTCAGATGATTGCAACCGGGGTCACCACACCCTTCTTTGTGCCGATGAAAGTTGCCATGCTGGCAGCGTTCGTTATTTCTTTACCGCACACGCTTTATCAAATTTGGGCTTTTGTGGCACCAGGCCTTTATACACACGAACGCCGTTTTATGGCGCCAGTCGTGGTGGCGAGTACTTTGCTATTTATGGCCGGAATGGCGTTTGCTTACTTTTTGGTGTTTCCCGTGGTGTTTGGTTTTATTACCAGGACTGCACCAGAGGGTGTGGCGGTGATGACCGATATAGGCAACTATCTTGATTTCGTCATCACGCTATTTATGGCGTTTGGCTTCGCATTTGAAGTGCCGATAGCGGTGCTGCTGTTAGTACGTTTCGGCTTGGTCAACATCAAAACGCTAAGGGAAATTCGCTCTTACGTGATTGTCGGCGCATTTGTGCTGGGAGCGATTTTTACGCCCCCTGACGTAATCTCGCAGATTATGCTGGCAGTACCTTTATGGCTACTCTATGAAGTGGGAATTTTGGCAGCCGGTTTTAGCTCAGGCAGAAAGGCGCCGATTGATTAAGAGAGCCTGATCGGCTATTGCTCTCTTACCAGTTGTGGTTTCGGACGCTTACCAATTAGCACGCTAACATTCATTTCTTTTTCATCACGCGCAATTTTTAAGGTTGCCTTTTTCCCTGGTTTGAGTACGGAAATCAGGTTCAGCATGCCTGAACTGTCGGGCACTTCGCGACCATCAATTTCCAGCAATATATCACCGGGTCTGAGACCAGCACTCTCTGCAGGACTGCCACGCAATATGCCTGCAATCAATGACCCATGATCATGCTTCAATTTAAATGATTCAGCCAATTCCGGCGTGATATCCTGCGCCTCAATGCCAATCCAGCCACGCGTTACGCTGCCCTGGCGAATAATTTGTTCCATTACCTGCTTGGCGAGGCTTACCGGAATTGCAAAACCAATACCCATAGAGCCACCACTACGTGAATAGATTGCGCTGTTAACGCCGACCAAATTGCCTTGAGTATCAATCAGTGCGCCACCCGAGTTGCCGGGATTGATTGATGCATCGGTCTGGATGAAGTTTTCGAAGGTATTGATGCCAAGATGACTGCGGCCTAGGGCGCTGATGATGCCTTGGGTGACGGTTTGGCCGACACCAAAGGGATTGCCGATTGCCAAAACTACATCGCCTATGCTGATCTTTTCTGGCGCAGCAAAGGTGATAGCGGGCAGTTCTTTGGCATTGATTTTAAGTACTGCCAAATCTGTTTCCGGGTCTGTACCCACAATGCGTGCCGGGAAATTGCGGCCATCGGCGAGCGCCACCTCAATTTCATCAGCAGACTCAACCACGTGATGGTTGGTCAGGATATATCCCTCGCTACTGACAATGACGCCGGACCCTAGGCTGTTTTCCGATTTCTGGTCTTCGTCAATCTGGCCGCCAAAAAAATGGCGGAACAGTGGATCATCCATGAATTGTTGACGTTGATTAAGCGCAGATTTTTTACTGGTGAATATGTTGACTACCGCAGGCATTGCCTTCTTTGCTGCGCTGCTGTAAGAGCCTTGGCTGGCTGCTGGCGTTAAAGTTTCAGCCTGCTTAATTTCAACCGTTTTGTCTTGAACTTTATCCTGGTTGCTGAGCAAATTTGGATAAAACTGCTGAATAACGAAAAGAACGGCGATACTAATGGTGACAGTTTGTGCAAAAATGAGCCAAAGTTTACGCATGTGATTTTAAGTAGCAGCCAAGCTAATGTTGGGTGAGTGTGATGAAAATAACTGAGTTGGTAAATTATACCGGACAAATCCTGCAGCCCGAACGCTTTCAGGATTATTGTCCCAATGGGTTGCAGGTGGGAGGCCGTAGCGAAATTAAGAAAATTGTGAGCGGCGTAACTGCCAGCATGGCATTGCTTGAAGCTGCCCACAAAGCCAAGGCCGATATAGTGCTGGTGCATCATGGCTATTTCTGGCGCAATGAAGATGCCTGTATTACCGGCACTAAACATACCCGCTTAAAATTTTTGCTAAAGCACAACATTAATTTGCTCGCTTACCATTTGCCACTAGATGCGCATCCGAAATTTGGCAACAATGCCCAGCTTGGCCGCGTGATGGGGGTGCAGATCGACGGCTGGGCTGGTGATCCGGCTATAGTTGCGTATGGTGCTTTGCCAAAGACCATGGTTTTGAAAGAGTTTGGCGAGCATCTAGCCAAAGTGTTAAATCGTACGCCGCTGCTGGTTGGAGATTTGGATAGATCCATCAGGCGCATTGCATGGTGTACAGGTGCCGCACAGAATTACCTGGAATTGGCGTTGAGCCTGGATGTTGATGCGTTTGTCAGTGGAGAGATATCCGAGCAGACTGTACATCTGGCGCGGGAGTCCGGGGTGGCTTACATTGCAGCCGGACACCATGCAACAGAGAGATACGGCGTACAGGCGCTGGGCGGGCATTTGGCTAATCATTTTCACTTGGAGCACTGTTTTATTGATGTAGACAATCCTGTTTAGATGGCTTGGCAAAACTTATGGTTTATATTTAATTGGTAACTCTGTAAAATGGCGTGTCGGTAGAATAGCGAGCTTAGGTCAGCGATTTTGCATACAGCGCTTGGCATAAGAATCACAATAAATTTAAGGGCAGGTCATGGCAAAGCAACCGGTGGATCAAGAAAAACGGCGATTTCTAATCGCGGCGACCACGGTAGCTGGAGGTGTTGCAGCGGCAGCTATAGCCGTGCCTTTTGTGAAGAGCATGCTGCTGAGCGAGCGTGCTAAAGCTGCTGGCGCACCGGTAGAAGTAGATGTCAGCAAGATTGCGCCAGGATCCATGATTACACAGGAATGGCGTGGCAAACCGGTGTGGATTATCAATCTCACCAAAGAAATGAGCGAGGGGCTGGCCAAGCATAACGATAAATTGTCGGATCCTATGATGGAAGTGGCGCAACAGCCAGATTACTGTAAAAACGCTACGCGCTCCATCAGGCCTAATTTGGTTGTAATGGTTGGGCTTTGTACACACTTGGGGTGTTCCCCCACAGCAAAACTGCAAGCGGACGGTGAAATGGGCGTCGACTGGACTGGTGGTTTCTTTTGCCCTTGCCATGGCTCCAAGTTTGACTTGGCAGGTCGCGTATTTAAGGGTTCGCCGGCACCAACCAATTTGGTTGTCCCCCCACATAAATATCTCAGCGATTCAGTTTTGCTGATCGGTGATGACAGCAAGGGCGAGGCCTGACGATGAACAAAAGTCTGGGTCAATGTCTCACTGGATTGTTGGGCTGGGTGGATGAGCGTTTTCCGCTGTCAGCCAGCTGGAAGGCGCATGTTTCCGAATATTACGCGCCGAAGAATCTTAATTTCTGGTACTACTTTGGTTCACTAGCCATGTTGGTGCTGGTGCTGCAAATCCTCACCGGCATCTTCCTGACCATGCACTACAAGCCGGATGCAACCCTAGCATTTGCTTCAGTTGAATACATCATGCGCGATGTGCCGTGGGGCTGGCTAATCCGCTACATGCATTCCACTGGCGCCTCCATGTTGTTTATTGTGGTGTATTTGCACATGTTTCGTGGCCTTATTTATGGCTCATATCGCAACCCGCGCGAGTTGATATGGCTGTTTGGCATGGGTATTTTTCTGGTGTTGATGGGCGAAGCTTTTTTTGGCTACTTGCTACCTTGGGGGCAAATGTCCTATTGGGGGGCGAGTGTCATTGTGAATTTGTTTGGCACCATCCCGTTTATCGGGCCAGAAATTTCTGAGTGGCTGCGTGGCGACTACAATATATCCGATGCCACGCTTAACCGCTTCTTTGCATTCCATGTGATTGCATTACCACTGGTGCTGTTGGGCTTGGTAACAGCGCATATCACTGCGCTGCACGAAGTAGGTTCGAATAATCCAGATGGCATTGAAATCAAGCGGCATAAAGATAAAAAAACCGGCATTCCGCTTGATGGCATCCCCTTTCACCCTTACTACACAGTAAAAGATTTGCTGGGTGTTTCCGTGTTTTTGATTGTGTTTTTTGCCATTATATTTTTTGCACCAGAGATGGGCGGTTATTTCCTGGAGGCCAATAATTTTATTCCGGCCGATCCGCTGGTTACGCCAACGCATATCGCACCAGTCTGGTATTTCACGCCGTATTACTCTATTTTGCGTGCGGTACCGCCATTTTTTAACTCACAGTTTCCCGGTGTGGTAGCTATGGGGTTATCTGTACTGATATTTGTTTTTCTGCCCTGGCTGGATAAGAGCCCGGTTAACTCGATACGCTATCGCGGTACGCTCTACAAGAAATGGCTGGCAGCCTTTGTAGTCAGTTTCCTCGTCCTTGGATATCTCGGCACAGTATCAACCAATGTCTGGGGTCAATTCCTCACTTTGGATAGCGCTAAAACCATGCAATCCAACTGGCTTATTCGCTGGCCCGCCATTGCCTGGGGGTATTTAATGAATGGCGCAGATCGCGCTACCGTTGTTGCCCGAATATTTACTTTGGTATATTTCGCATTTTTTATCTTGATGCCCTGGTACACCAAAAAAGACAAGACCAAGCCAGTGCCAGACAGAGTGACCGGGTAATGAAGAATTTTATTCTTGCCCTGATTTTATTGCTGCCCGTGTTATCTATGGCAAACGAAAGCGTCCGTCTTGACCATGCACCGATTGATCTTAATGATCAGGCCTCACTTCAGCGCGGCGCCAAAGTGTTCGTCAATTACTGCCTTAATTGCCATAGTGCTGCCTATATGCGCTACAACCGGCTACAGGATATTGGCCTGACTGATGTGCAGATTAAAGAGAACCTATTATTTTCTGGCGAAAAAGTTGGTGAGACCATGACTGTGGCTATGTCAAGGAAAGATGCCAAGACATGGTTTGGTGCGCCTCCTCCTGATTTGACGGTAGAGGCCCGCGCCCGCGGGGCTGATTGGCTATATAGCTATATGCGCGGTTTTTATCGTGACGATACAACATCAACCGGTTGGAATAATATCGTGTTTGATAAAGTAGCTATGCCGCATGTGCTGTGGCAATTGCAGGGACAGCAAGTGTTAAAGCTCGAAGAAAAAGTAGATGCGGATGGAATAAAGACTGAGTCACATGCGCTGGTACTGGGAAAAACAGGTACACTGTCGCCGGCCGAATATGACGCTACTGTTGCTGATTTGGTGAATTACATGGTTTATATGGCAGAGCCGATGAAGGCTCAACGCAAGCACACGGGTTTATTTGTGCTGTTGTTCCTGGGCTTGTTTTTTGTTCTCACTTATTGTTTGAAGAAAGAATTCTGGAAAGATATCCATTAAATTGACGTCTCAGCGGGAGCTCTCTGCCTTTGGCAAGCCTCCCGCTTTGTTTTTAGCTAGCAGGAAACCAAGATTATGATGATTTTATACTCGGGCACAACAGACCTTTACAGCCACCGTTGCCGCATTGTCCTTTTTGAAAAGGGCATGGATTTTCAGGTGAATGACGTTGATCTCGCCAACAAGCCAGAGGATTTGGCTATCATCAATCCGCACAATGAAGTACCAGTACTGGTAGAGCGCGATCTGATATTGCGACAGGCAAATATTATCAATGAGTATATTGATGAACGCTTTCCACACCCTCAGCTAATGCCTGCCGATCCGGTGATGCGTGCTAAAGCGCGCCTGTTTCTGCATGAGTTTGAGCGCGATTTATTCGATCACGTACGTGACATTGAATCAGACAATCAGAAAGCTGCTGACAAGGCACGCAGCATTGTGCGTGACAACCTGACGCAGATTGTGCCCTTGTTCAACAAGCAGGAATATATTCTGGGCGATGATTTTTCCATGCTGGATGTAGCGATAGCGCCGCTGCTGTGGCGTTTGGGACACTATGGCATCGTACTGCCGAATCAGGCCGCACCTTTGCTTAAATACGCAGAACGCATATTCTCTCGCCCGGCGTATATTGAGGCGATGACGCCATCAGAAAAGGCGATGCGCAAATAGCTTGGATGAAAGCTGAATGATGAGCGAGCTAACCTCGACCAAACCTTATATCATTCGCGCCTTGCATGAATGGTGTGTGGATAATGGCATGACACCTCATTTACTGGTGGCGGTGGATGCGCAAACGCGCGTGCCCATGGCCTACGTGAAAGATGGTGAAATAGTGCTGAATCTTAATTATTCAGCGACCAAGAGTTTGCTCATAACAAACGAGGCCATTACCTTTTCGGCACGATTCGGTGGCGTTTCAAATAATTTGTATGTGCCCATGAGTGCAGTTCGCGGCATATTCGCACGGGAAAACGGGCAGGGTATGTTTTTCCAGGCAGAGGCTGAAAAAAATAGCGCGTCTGACGAGACCAAAGCCGCCGATGTCGCCAAACAAAACTCAACTACGGAGTTGACAGAAAAACCGACGAAGGCAAAAAACCCATTTCTGAAATTGGTTAAATGAGTAAATTTCAGTAGAATAGCGTCGTTCAAAAGTTTGGGCACTCAACATTTAGAATTACCCTCTTGCCGGATTAGCTCAGTTGGTAGAGCAGCGCACTTGTAATGCGAAGGTCAACAGTTCGATTCCGTTATCCGGCACCATTTATCTCGCCCGCAATGGGTTTGACAGTCTGTCAGAAAATCAGCATAATCACGGGTTCGGTTCGGAGGGGTGGCCGAGTGGTTAAAGGCGACAGACTGTAAATCTGTTCTCAATGAGTACGCTGGTTCGAATCCAGCCCCCTCCACCAGCGTAAGGTTTTTGGAGTCAGATAAATTAGGGTGTAGTTCAGTACTGAGGTCATAAGGCGCGCGGGTGTAGCTCAGTTGGTAGAGCATTAGTTTTCCAAACTAAATGTCGCGAGTTCGAGCCTCGTCGCCCGCTCCACTGAAGAATTTGGGAAATTTGGAAATTAGATTTTAACAAATTAGTGCAGTGCCCATGTGGCTCAGTGGTAGAGCACTCCCTTGGTAAGGGAGAGGTCGCGGGTCCGATTCCCGCCATGGGCACCATTATTTGTATTTGGTGCCGAATTAAATTAATTAGATAGCGCACCAGTTTTTAACTTGATATATATGGGTTTAATTTAAAAGCTAAGTTAAAGGATCACAATTATGGCAAGAGGCAAATATGAACGGACCAAGCCGCACGTCAACGTAGGCACGATTGGTCACGTTGACCACGGCAAGACAACATTAACGGCAGCGATCACCACCATTCTTTCCAAGAAATTTGGCGGTGAAGCCAAGGCATATGATCAAATCGACGCTGCCCCGGAAGAAAAGGCACGCGGCATTACCATTAATACCGCCCACGTTGAATACGAAACTGCCAACCGTCACTATGCGCACGTGGATTGCCCGGGCCATGCCGACTATGTCAAGAACATGATTACTGGTGCCGCCCAGATGGACGGCGCCATCCTGGTGGTATCGGCCGCTGACGGCCCGATGCCACAAACCCGTGAACATATTCTGTTGGCCCGTCAGGTTGGTGTGCCTTACATCGTGGTATTCATGAACAAAGCCGACATGGTGGATGACGCAGAACTGTTGGAACTGGTTGAAATGGAAATCCGTGAACTGCTCACCAAATACGATTTTCCCGGTGACGACACCCCGATTGTAATCGGTTCAGCCAAGTTAGCGTTAGAAGGCGACCAATCCGAGATTGGTGAACCTGCCATCATGAAACTGGTAGAAGCCCTGGATACTTACATCCCAATGCCGGAACGTGCCATTGACGGCGCCTTCCTCATGCCGGTAGAAGACGTATTCTCCATCTCCGGTCGTGGTACTGTGGTGACTGGTCGTATTGAACGCGGCATTGTTAAAGTTGGCGATGAAATCGAAATCGTGGGTATCAAACCCACCCTCAAGACCACCTGTACTGGTGTGGAAATGTTCCGCAAATTGCTGGATCAAGGTCAAGCCGGCGACAACGTCGGTGTCCTCTTGCGCGGCACCAAGCGTGAAGAAGTCGAACGCGGTCAGGTGCTGGCCAAGTCCGGCTCCATCAAGCCACACACCAAGTTCACTGCAGAAATCTACGTATTGGGTAAAGATGAAGGTGGCCGTCACACGCCCTTCTTCAATGGCTACCGTCCACAGTTCTACTTCCGTACCACCGACGTGACTGGTGCCGTAGAACTGCCCGCCGGTACCGAAATGGTCATGCCAGGCGACAACATCTCTATCACCGTTGCCCTGATTGCCCCGATTGCCATGGAAGAAGGCCTGCGCTTCGCCATTCGTGAAGGTGGCCGTACTGTAGGTGCAGGGGTGGTTGCCAAGATTATTGAATAAAAGTAGTTGAATATATGAAGGCTGCGCTGAGCAATCAAGTGCGGCCTTTGTGTTTTCTCAAAACATTTTTAGGCCAGTAGCTCAATTGGTAGAGTATCGGTCTCCAAAACCGAGGGTTGGGGGTTCGAGACCCTCCTGGCCTGCCATGTTGTTGAATGAAGCAGTTGAATAAAACCATTAAATTTTAGGCGTTGAATTTAACGCATAAGTGCAAATTATGATTGAAAAAATTAAGCTGGTGTTAGCGCTGCTGCTGGTTGCAGCAGGCGTTGCTGGCTTTTATCTGTTAGCAGACCAGGCATTGGTGCTACGTATTCTGGTTGTGCTGGCGGGCTTTGCAGCAGCAGCAGCGGTGCTCTGGACAACGACCCTGGGTCAACAGGGGTTTGCGTTTGCTCGTGAATCTGCTGCTGAAGTGCGTAAGGTGGTATGGCCCACGCGCAAAGAGACAGTACAAACCACAATAACGGTATTTATTTTGGTGCTAATGATGGCGTTGTTTTTGTGGGTAGTAGATGTTGGCTTTTTGTGGATGGTAAAAATGTTGATGGAACGAGGCGCCTGATGAGTATGCGATGGTATGCTGTACAAGCTTTTTCAGGCCATGAAAAGTCCGTGCTTCGCAGCTTGCTGGAACGTATAGCTCGTGCCGAACAGAAAGACATGTTTGGTCAGATTTTGGTGCCTGTGGAAGAAGTGGTTGAGATGAAGGCAGGCCAAAAAATTATAAGTGAACGCAAATTGTATCCGGGCTATGTTCTGGTACAAATGGAGATGAACGACGATACCTGGCATTTGGTAAAAAGCACACCTAAGGTGACGGCTTTTATCGGTGGCAGTGCGCTAAAGCCAACGCCGATTAAGGATAAAGAAGTAGAAATTATCTTACAACGTATGGATGACAGCAAAAACAATCCTACGCAAAAACTCACCTTCGAAAATGGCGAATCTGTGCGCGTGATTGATGGGCCATTTAAGGATTTTTCTGGCAATGTGGAAGACATCAATTACGAAAAGAGCAAGCTACGCGTATCCGTGACCATTTTTGGTCGCGCTACACCGGTCGAACTGAATTTTAGCCAGATAGAGAAAGAAGTTTAAGTAAAGCAGCACAAAGGTAGCACCAAGTTAACTTAAATCGGGGAGCCTTTAGAGCCCAAAATTAAAAGTGTTAAGCCAGGCAAGGCGTAAGCACAAAAATTGAGCGTGGCATACGTGATGTTGTGTGTAAGCGAGAATTTTTGAGATTGCAACGCAGCATGGCAAAGCAGTTTTGTTTTTGGAAGGCGCTTGTACCCACAGGAGAACTAGCATGGCAAAGAAAATTATCGGCTATATCAAACTGCAGATACCTGCGGGTAAAGCCAATCCCAGCCCGCCAGTCGGCCCAGCACTAGGCCAGCGTGGCTTGAACATTATGGAATTCTGCAAAGCATTTAACGCTGCTACGCAAAATGTTGAACCCGGCTTACCAATCCCGGTAGTGATTACTGCGTTTGCAGACAAGAGCTTTACCTTCGTGATGAAGACGCCGCCGGCAACGATTCTGATCAAGAAGGCGGCCAGAATTGAAAAGGGTTCCGCGGTTCCTCATACCGATAAGGTCGGCAAAATTACGCGCGCTCAAGCCGAGGATATTGCCAAGGCCAAAATGCCTGATTTAACCGCAGCCGATATGGATGCAGCAGTACGTACCATTGCCGGCAGTGCACGCAGCATGGGTATTGAAGTGGAGGGCGTGAAATGAGTATTTCCAAACGTGTAAAAGCGATGCAAACAAAAGTGGATCGTGAAAAGTTGTATCCAGTGACCGAAGCTTTGGCTTTGGTTAAGGAAACTGCGACCGCAAAGTTTGATGAATCCGTTGATGCGGTTATTAATCTGGGTATTGACGCTCGTAAATCAGACCAACTGATACGTGGTGCCCTGGTGTTGCCAAATGGCACCGGTAAAACCAAGCGTGTCGCCGTGTTTGCCCAAGGCGCTCAAGCTGAGGCTGCTAAAGCCGCTGGTGCTGAACTTGTGGGTTTTGAAGATTTAGCCGAAAAAGTTAAAGGTGGCATGCTGGATTTTGATGTGGCGATTGCGACACCGGATGCCATGCGTATTGTCGGCCAACTGGGTCAGGTACTCGGTCCGCGCGGCCTGATGCCTAACCCGAAAGTTGGCACCGTGACGCCTGATGTGGCAACCGCTGTTAAGAATGCCAAGGGTGGCCAGGTGCAATATCGTACTGATAAAGGTGGTGTTGTGCACTGCACGATTGGCCGCGCTTCTTTTACCGTTGAAGCGCTGCAAAGCAATTTGGGCGCGCTGGTTGAGGCTTTGAACAAAGCCAAACCAACCTCAGCTAAAGGCGGCATTTTCTTAAAGAAAGTTTCGGTGTCCAGCACCATGGGTGCGGGCGTCCGTATTGATCAAGCCAGTCTGGCTTCATAAAGACTGGTTTAAATGAACGGTTAGTTCGGCATGAGTTTGCTGACTGACAAAGAACTTTGGGCTCGCGGTTTTTGAGGTTAATTCTGAGAAAGCAGCGAGATCATCAAAGACCGTAGGGGCTTGCAAGAGCTTAATCGTTTGTAAAAGGTGCATGTAAGTTGTGCGCCAAGTAACAAATAGCCTACGCAGATGGCGTTCCCGAAAACAGGATTTGCATTACTCCTGATGACAGGTCGCCGTGGGTAAGTTTTTATGAGAGCTTAATTTTCATAAAAACTTTCGCTAGCGCAGTTTTTGTAATTAATTGCGCTAGTTTAATTACGGAAGGAGGAAAGACCTTGAGTCTTAATCTTGAACAGAAAAAAGCAGTAGTTGCTGAGGTCAGCGAGCAAATCTCGAAGGCACAGTCAATCATTCTTGCTGAGTATCGTGGCCTGGAAGTGGTCGAAATGACCGAATTGCGTGCTCAAGCCAGAAAATCAGGTGTTTACCTGCGTGTTCTCAAGAACACATTGGTACGTCGTGCTGTTGACGGCACACCATTTTCTGCTTTGGCAAACGAAATGGTCGGCCCGCTGGTGTTTGGTATTTCTACTGATCCAGTTGCCGCAGCAAAAGTATTGAATGATTTCGCCAAGTCTAACGAGAAGTTAGTGATCAAGGCTGGTGCAATGCCGAATCAGGTAATGAATGCCAGTGGTATCAAAACCCTGGCTTCCATGCCTAGTCGTGAAGAGTTGCTGTCGAAATTGCTCGGTACCATGCAAGCCCCAATTGCCAAGTTTGTACGCACGCTTAATCAGGTGCCTACAGGTTTTGTGCGAGGACTGGCAGCGGTTCGCGATCAGAAACAAGCAGCCTGTGAACTTAGCTAAAGCTCAACATTAAATTATCCGGAGTATTAAAAATGGCATTATCAAAAGCAGAAATTTTAGACGCAGTTGCCGCAATGTCGGTACTTGATCTGTCCGAACTGATCAAGGATATGGAAACAAAATTTGGTGTATCCGCTGCCGCAGCCGCTGTTGCCGTAGCAGCTGCACCAGCAGCAGGTGGTGCAGCTGCCGCCAGTGAAGAAAAGACCGAGTTCAGCGTGATTCTGACCGCCGCTGGCGATCAAAAAGTTAACGTGATTAAGGCAGTTCGTGAACTGACCGCGCTTGGTTTGAAAGAAGCTAAGGATATGGTTGATGGTGCACCTAAGGCTATCAAAGAAGGCGTATCCAAGGCCGATGCTGAAGCAGCACTGAAAAAATTGATTGAAGCTGGCGCAACCGGCGAGATCAAGTAACTAGTAGTTTGAGTTGGATAGGCTGACGGGAAACCGTCGGCCTTCACCATTTATAGATGCCGTTTAGGCATCGCAATTTGTAAAGCCAAGATGGTAGAAGATAAGGCATTGTGAAGTGCTTTATTTCCTGCCATTTACCCTTTAGGAGACGCTATGAGCTATTCCTTTACCGAGAAGAAACGTATTCGTAAGAGTTTTGCCAGACGTGAAAGCGTGCAAGAAGTTCCCTACTTGCTGGCAATGCAATTAGAATCTTACGCTGCTTTTTTGCAAGCCAATATTGCTGCCGATAAGCGCGAGCATGCTGGTTTGCAGGCTACTTTCGGTTCAATTTTCCCAATCGTCAGCCATTCGGGTAATGCGCGTCTGGATTATGTGAGCTATTCCTTGGGCCAAGAGCCGTTCGACGTGAAAGAATGTCAGCAACGCGGTTTGACCTTTGCAGCCCCGCTACGCGTCAAAGTGCGCCTGACCATTATGGATAAGGAAGCCTCCAAGCCTACGGTGAAGGAAGTCAAGGAGCAGGCAGTCTACATGGGCGAGCTGCCTTTGATGACTGAAAATGGTTCGTTCGTGATTAACGGTACTGAGCGCGTGATTGTTTCGCAATTGCACCGTAGCCCCGGGGTGTTCTTTGAGCATGACCGCGGCAAAACTCATAGCTCCGGCAAATTGCTGTTCTCCGCACGGATCATTCCTTATCGTGGCTCCTGGCTCGATTTTGAATTCGACCCCAAGGACTACTTGTATTTCCGTATTGACCGCCGCCGCAAGATGCCGGTCACTATTCTGCTTAAGGCGCTGGGCTATACGCCAGAACAAATCTTGGCAACATTTTATGATTTTGATACTTTCCATATCAGAAAAAAAGGTGTGCAGTTTGAGCTTGTGCCTGAGCGTCTGCGTGGCGAAGTAGCCAAGTTAGATATCGTTGATAAAGCCGGCAATATCGTTGTGGCAAAAGATAAGCGCATTACCGTCAAGCATATTCGTGACATGGGAAAGGCAGGCATCAGCAAGATTACCGTGCCTGAAGAATTCATGTTGGGCCGCACACTGACCAGCACTATTGTGGATAAAGAAACAGGTGAAGTCGTCGCCAATGCTAACGACGAAATTACTGAGGCTACGCTGGAAAAACTGCGTGAAGCTAATATCGCCAAAATCAATACACTTTATGCCAATGATCTGGATCATGGCGATTATATTTCGCAAACTTTGCGTATCGATGAAATCCCTGACCAGTATAGCGCGCGCGTTGCCATTTATCGCATGATGCGCCCTGGCGAACCGCCAACCGCAGACTCTGTGCAATCGCTGTTTGTAGGTTTGTTCTTTAATGCCGATCGCTACGATTTATCGGTTGTTGGCCGTATGAAATTCAATCGCCGTGTTTTCCCTGAAAAGGCTGAAGAGCGTATCTCGACCTGGATGCGCCGTTACTATGAGAGGGTCGGACCGCAAGGCGCTGAAGGCGCGAGCACGCTTTCAAATGATGATATTCTGGCTGTCGTAGGCGTGTTGCTGGAGCTACGCAATGGCCGCGGTGAAATTGATGATATTGATCACCTAGGCAATCGCCGCATTCGCTCGGTTGGCGAGTTGGCGGAGAATCAATTCCGTGCTGGTCTGGTGCGCGTTGAACGTGCAGTCAAAGAGCGTTTAAGTCAAGCCGAATCTGATAACTTGATGCCGCATGATTTGATCAACGCCAAGCCCGTATCCAGCGCGATTCGTGAATTTTTTTGTTCTTCGCAATTGTCGCAGTTTATGGATCAAACCAATCCACTGTCTGAGATTACCCATAAGCGCCGTATTTCAGCCCTGGGCCCTGGCGGGCTTACCCGAGAAAGAGCAGGCTTTGAAGTGCGTGACGTGCACCCGACGCACTATGGTCGTGTGTGCCCGATTGAAACGCCGGAAGGTCCAAACATTGGTTTGATCAACTCACTGGCTTTATTTGCACGCACCAATAAATATGGTTTCCTGGAAACACCTTATCGCAAGGTAGAAAACAAAAAGGTTTCAAGCAAGATTGATTTTTTGTCAGCGATTGAAGAGAGCCAGTACATGATTGCTCAGGCCAACAGTGACCTGGACAAGAATGGCAAATTTACCGATGAGCTGATTTCTGCGCGCTATCACAATGAGTTCACCATGGCGCAGTCTGTTCGTATCCAGTATATGGACGTTGCGCCGTCGCAAATTGTATCTGTTGCCGCATCGCTTATCCCATTCCTGGAGCACGATGACGCCAACCGCGCCTTGATGGGTTCCAACATGCAGCGCCAGGCTGTGCCTTGTTTGCGTGCCGAGAAATCCCTGGTAGGCACCGGCATTGAGCGCACGGTGGCGATTGACTCAGGCACTACAGTGCAAGCGCGCCGTGGCGGTGTAGTGGATTATGTGGATTCCGGCCGTATCGTGGTGCGTGTGCATGATGCCGAGGCTGCTGCTGGCGAGGTTGGTGTTGATATCTACAACCTGACTAAATATACCCGATCCAATCAGAACACCAATATCAATCAGCGTCCGTTAGTCAACATTGGCGATGTGATCACGCGTGGTGATGTGATTGCCGACGGCGCCTCTACTGACATGGGCGAACTGGCGTTAGGCCAGAACATGTTGGTGGCATTTATGCCTTGGAACGGTTACAACTTCGAAGATTCCATTTTAATCTCCGAGCGCGTGGTGGCTGATGACCGCTATACCTCGATTCATATCGAAGAGCTGACGGTCGTTGCGCGCGACACTAAGTTAGGCGTCGAAGAAATTACGCAGGATATTTCCAACCTGTCCGAGCGCATGCTCGCCAGGCTGGATGAATCCGGCATCATTTACATCGGTGCAGAAGTTGAAGCCGGCGACGTGCTGGTCGGCAAGGTGACGCCCAAAGGTGAAACCCAGCTGACACCGGAAGAAAAATTGCTGCGCGCCATTTTTGGTGAAAAAGCCAGTGATGTGAAAGACACCAGTCTGCGTGTGCCATCCGGTATGAATGGTACGGTGATTGACGTGCAAGTATTTACGCGTGAAGGCATAGACCGTGATCCACGTGCACAGCAAATCATCGATGACCAGCTTGGTCATTACGAGAAAGATTTGGCTGACCAGATGCGCATTGTGGCAAACGATGCGTTTGGCCGTATCCGTCGCTTACTGGAAGGCAAAGTTGCTACCGGTGGCCCCAAAAAGCTGAAGAAGGGTGAAAAATTAAGCGCTGAATATCTGGGAGATCTCAACCGCTATGATTGGTTTGATATTCGTCTGGTTGATGAAGAAGCCGCGCGCCAGCTTGAGCAGCTGAAGGACAGTTTGGCCCAGGCGCGCGTTGAGTTTGACAGCCGCTTTGAAGAGAAGAAACGCAAACTGACGCAAGGTGACGAGTTGTCGCCCGGCGTGCAGAAAATGGTTAAGGTGTATCTGGCAGTCAAGCGCCGCATTCAGCCTGGCGACAAGATGGCAGGCCGTCATGGTAACAAAGGTGTGGTATCCAAGATTGTGCCGGTAGAAGATATGCCGCATATGGCTGATGGCACACCAGTGGATATCGTACTTAATCCACTGGGTGTGCCTTCACGGATGAATATTGGCCAAATTCTGGAAGTGCATTTGGGTTGGGCAGCAAAGGGCCTGGGCATGCGTATCGGAGAAATGCTGCGCAGCCAGGCCAAGGCCAGTGAGGTACGCAAGTTCCTCGATCATATCTACAACAGCACCAGCGGCAAGAAAGAAAACATCAAATCACTGACTGACAATGAGGTGTTTGAGCTGGCAAGAAATCTGGAAACAGGCGTGCCATTTGCTACGCCAGTATTTGACGGTGCCACCGAGGCTGACATTAGAAATATGTTGGATCTTGCTTTCCCGGACAACGACCCGCGTACGCAGCAGCTACAGTTTTCTGCCGGAAAGACGCAGGTGAAGTTGTTTGATGGACATACGGGCGAAGCTTTTGATCGTCCGGTAACCGTTGGCTACATGCATGTACTTAAATTGCATCATTTGGTTGATGACAAAATGCACGCGCGCTCTACCGGGCCATATTCTCTCGTCACGCAACAACCACTGGGCGGCAAAGCCCAATTCGGTGGTCAGCGTTTCGGCGAAATGGAAGTGTGGGCACTGGAAGCTTATGGCGCTGCTTATACCCTGCAAGAAATGCTCACGGTCAAGTCGGATGATGTATCCGGCCGTACCAAGGTTTATGAAAATATTGTCAAGGGCGAACACAAGATTGACGCTGGTGTGCCGGAGTCCTTCAACGTGCTGGTGAAAGAAATTCGTTCGCTCGCTATCGACATCTACCTAGACCGCAACTAATTTTTACGCATGCGCCGAAAGGCGCATAGAGGAGAATTTACATGAAAGCTCTATTAGACTTATTCAAGCAGGTCACTCAAGAAGAAGAATTTGATGCCATCAAGATTGCACTGGCTTCTCCTGAAAAGATTCGTTCCTGGTCCTATGGTGAAATAAAGAAACCGGAAACCATTAACTATCGTACGTTCAAGCCCGAGCGTGATGGCTTGTTCTGCGCCAAGATTTTTGGCCCAACCAAGGACTACGAGTGCCTGTGTGGCAAATACAAACGCCTCAAGCATCGCGGTGTGATCTGCGAAAAATGCGGTGTTGAAGTTACGCTATCCAAGGTGCGTCGTGAACGCATGGCGCATATCGAGCTGGCCAGCCCGGTTGCGCACATCTGGTTCCTGAAGAGTCTGCCAAGTCGTTTGGGCATGGTGCTGGATATCGCTCTGCGCGACATCGAACGCGTTTTGTATTTTGAAGCTTATATCGTGATTGACCCCGGCATGACGCCGCTTACGCGTGGCCAATTGCTAACTGAAGACGACTATCTGGCCAAGGTTGAAGAATACGGTGACGAGTTCAATGCGGTAATGGGTGCCGAAGCCGTGCGTGAATTGTTGCGCACCATGGATGTTCACGCCGAAATTGGAAAGCTGCGCCACGATCTGACCGAGACTGGCTCGGAAGCCAAAATCAAGAAGATTGCCAAGCGCTTGAAAGTGCTGGAAGCCTTCCAGAAATCCGGCATCAAGCCAGAGTGGATGATTCTGAAAGTGTTGCCGGTATTACCACCAGAGTTGCGCCCATTGGTGCCGCTGGATGGTGGTCGTTTCGCTACTTCAGATTTGAATGATTTATATCGTCGCGTCATCAACCGTAACAACCGCTTGAAGCGCCTGCTGGAGCTCAAGGCGCCAGAAATCATCGTGCGCAACGAAAAGCGTATGCTGCAGGAAGCGGTGGATTCTCTGCTGGATAACGGCCGTCGCGGCAAGGTGATGACCGGCGCCAACAAGCGTCCATTGAAGTCATTGGCTGACATGATCAAGGGTAAGGGCGGTCGTTTCCGTCAGAACTTGCTCGGCAAGCGTGTGGATTATTCCGGCCGTTCCGTGATTGTGGTTGGTCCACAACTCAAACTGCATCAGTGCGGTTTGCCGAAGAAAATGGCACTCGAATTATTCAAGCCATTCATTTTCCATAAACTGGAAGTGCTGGGTCTGGCAACAACCATTAAAGCTGCCAAGAAGAAGGTTGAAGAGGAAGGACCAGAAGTCTGGGACATCCTCGAAGACGTGATTCGTGAACATCCAGTATTGCTGAACCGTGCGCCAACTTTGCACCGCCTGGGTATCCAGGCGTTTGAACCGGTATTGATTGAAGGTAAAGCCATTCAATTGCATCCATTGGTCTGTGCCGCGTTCAACGCCGACTTTGACGGTGACCAGATGGCAGTCCATGTTCCTCTATCGCTTGAGGCGCAAATGGAAGCACGTACCTTGATGCTGGCAACCAACAATGTACTGTCACCTGCCAATGGCGAGCCGATTATTGTGCCGTCGCAGGATATCGTACTGGGTCTTTACTACATGACGCGCGAGAAGCTTGCTGCGCGCGGCGAAGGCATGCGTTTTTCTGATGTAGCCGAAGTGCAGCGTGTATATGACGGTGGCCTGATTGACTTGCATGCGCGTATCGTCGTGCGCATTAAAGAATACGAAGTTGATTTGGATGGCACCAAGCACGAGAAAATAAACCGCTACGAAACCACGGTTGGCCGCGCACTGCTGTCAGAAATTCTTCCGGCTGGTTTACCATTTAGCATGATAGATCGTGCATTGAAGAAAAAAGAAATCTCCAAGCTAATCAATGCCAGCTTCCGCAAGGCGGGCATTCGTGAAACAGTGATTTTTGCCGACAGACTGATGACCACTGGCTTCACCTACGCTACACGCGGCGGTATCTCTATCAGTATTAACGACATGTTAGTGCCACCTGAGAAAGAACAGCTAATCGCTGCTGCCGAATCAGAAGTGAAAGAAATTGAAGATCAGTACGTGTCTGGTCTGGTCACGCAAGGCGAGCGCTACAATAAAGTGGTGGATATCTGGGGTCGTGCTGGCGATAAAGTTGCTGACGCCATGATGAAGCAGTTGCGCGAAGAAACGGTGCTGGACGCCAACGGTGAAGTAGTCAAAGACAAAGATGGCAAACCCATGCGTCAGGAATCGTTCAACGCCATTTACATGATGGCCGATTCCGGCGCTCGCGGTTCTGCCGCACAGGTACGTCAACTGGCCGGTATGCGCGGCCTGATGGCGAAACCGGATGGTTCCATCATCGAGACGCCGATCAAGGCAAACTTTCGTGATGGCCTTAACGTGCTGCAATACTTTATTTCCACCCACGGCGCACGTAAAGGCCTGGCTGATACTGCGCTGAAGACTGCAAACTCAGGCTACCTGACACGCCGTCTGGTTGATGTAACACAGGACTTGGTCGTGACTGAACATGATTGCGGCACCTCTGATGGCCTGGTAACCAAGGCATTGGTTAAAGGCGGTGAAGTAATCGAGCCGTTGCACGATTGTATTCTTGGCCGTACAGCTGCTACTGATTTATTGCATCCTGAATCACAGGAAGTGGTTTACCCGGCTGGGACATTATTGTCCGAGGATGAAGTTGAGCGCATCGATGCACTTGGTATTGATGAAGTGAAAGTACGTACAGCGCTGACTTGCGAAACTCGTTATGGTATTTGCGCACAATGCTACGGTCGCGATTTGGGTCGTGGCCGCCTGATTAACATGGGAGAAGCGGTTGGCGTGATTGCTGCGCAGTCCATCGGCGAGCCAGGCACGCAGTTAACCATGCGTACCTTCCACATCGGTGGTGCGGTATCACGTGCGGCTTCTGTGAGCTCGGTCGAAGGTAAATCCAATGGTGTGGTGCGCTTCAGTTCTACCATGCGCTACGTCACCAATGCACGTAACGAACAAGTGGTGATTTCGCGTAATGGCGAAGCCATGATTCAAGATGAAAATGGTCGTGAACGTGAGCGCCATAAAGTGCCTTACGGCTCTACGCTGCAAGTGACAGATGGCAAACAAGTTAAGGCTGGCCTGGCGCTGGCGACTTGGGATCCGCATACCCGCCCTATCATTACTGAATACGCTGGCCGTGTGAAGTTTGAAAACGTGGAAGAAGGCATCACCGTTGCCAAGCAAATTGATGATGTGACAGGTTTGTCATCGCTGGTGGTGATTGATCCTAAACAGCGTGCCGGTCAAACCAAGGGCTTGCGTCCTCAAGTTAAATTGATAGATGCGAATGGCGCGGAAGTGAAGATTGCAGGTAGTGATTTGTCAGTCAACATCACCTTCCAGCTAGGCTGCATTATTACGGTGAAGGATGGCCAGGAAGTTGGCGTGGGCGAAGTACTGGCACGTATCCCGCAAGAATCTTCCAAGACGCGCGATATTACCGGTGGTCTGCCACGTGTAGCTGAGCTGTTTGAGGCACGCTCGCCCAAAGATGCCGGCCTGCTGGCAGAAGTGACAGGCACGGTTTCTTTCGGTAAAGATACCAAGGGCAAACAACGTTTGGTGTTGACCGACCTCGACGGCGTTGCTCATGAATATCTGATCCCAAAAGATAAGCATGTGACCGCACATGACGGTCAGGTAGTGACCAAGGGCGAGAGTATTGTTGATGGACCGGCTGATCCGCAGGATATTCTGCGTCTGCAAGGTCGCGAAGCTTTGGCTCGTTACATCATTGACGAAGTGCAGGATGTGTATCGTTTACAAGGCGTGAAGATTAACGACAAGCACATTGAAGTGATTGTGCGTCAGATGCTGCGCCGCGTGCGCATTACTGATGCCGGTGATACCAACTTCATCATGGGCGAGCAGGTAGAACGGGCAGATGTATTGGGTGAAAACGAACGTGTAATGGCGGAAGACAAACGCCCTGCCACTTACGAGTTTGTATTGCTCGGCATTACCAAGGCTTCGCTGTCTACCGATTCATTCATCTCTGCAGCGTCGTTCCAGGAAACCACACGCGTCCTTACCGAGGCTGCGATTCTTGGCAAGCGTGATGAGCTGCGCGGGTTGAAGGAGAACGTGATCGTCGGTCGCCTGATTCCTGCCGGAACCGGTCTTGCCTATCACGAAACGCGTAAGCGCCAAGCCACAGGGGTTGATGCTGCACCTTCGGTCATTGAAGAAATGGCACCAGAGCAGTCAGCAGATGAGTCTTCAGTACCATTGGTTGAAGGGTCAGAAGCGCATCCAGAAGAAACAGCGGGAAACGCCGAAGTTGCTTGATAAGACAATAACTTGTCTTGACATTAAAGCGCCCACTAAATAGAATGCTACGTTTTCCGGGATGGCGAGGTTCGCCGTCCCGTTATTTTTAGCAAGCTGTAAATTAAAATTAAAGGCTTATAGGTTATGCCAACCATTAATCAGTTAGTGCGCAAACCGCGTCAAAAAGTGGTCACCAAAAGCAAGGTGCCAGCGCTGGAAAATTGCCCACAAAAACGCGGTGTATGTATCCGTGTGTATACCACCACGCCCAAGAAGCCAAACTCGGCCTTGCGTAAGGTTGCCAAGGTGCGCCTGACCAATGGCTACGAAGTAATTAGCTACATCGGCGGTGAAGGCCACAATTTGCAGGAGCACAGTGTTGTGTTGCTGCGTGGTGGTCGGGTAAAGGATTTGCCGGGTGTGCGTTACCACATGGTACGCGGTAGCCTGGATACAGCCGGCGTGAAAGATCGTAAGCAGTCACGCTCCAAGTACGGCGCCAAGCGCCCTAAAGAAGCTTAATAGTTAAGGAATAGAACCATGCCAAGACGTAGAGGAGTTCCCAAACGCAATATTCTTCCCGACCCTAAATTCGGTAGTCAGGAAGTTTCCAAGTTCGTCAATGTGCTGATGACCGGCGGCAAAAAGTCAGTGGCCGAACGCATTTTGTATGGCGCGTTTGAGCAAATTACCACCAAGGCTGGTAAGGATGCTTTGGAAGTGTTTACTCTGGCTATTACCAATTTGCGTCCTATGGTTGAAGTCAAGAGCCGCCGCGTCGGTGGCGCCAACTATCAAGTGCCTGTTGAAGTACGTCCAACCCGCCGTAGTGCTTTGGCAATGCGTTGGTTGCGCGATGCTGCGCGTAAGCGTGGTGAAAAGTCTATGGGACTGCGCCTGGCAGCTGAATTGGTTGAGGCTTCCGAAGGCCGTGGTTCCGCCATGAAGAAGCGTGAAGAAGTGCACCGTATGGCTGAGGCCAACAAAGCCTTCTCGCATTTCCGTTTCTGATTAATTAGTAAGAATAAAGTAAAAGGTAATTCCTGTGGCTCGTAAAACTCCTATTGAACGCTACCGTAACATTGGTATTAGTGCGCATATTGACGCCGGTAAAACGACAACAACTGAACGCATTCTTTTCTATACCGGTGTAAATCACAAGATTGGTGAAGTGCATGATGGCGCTGCTACCATGGATTGGATGGAGCAGGAGCAAGAGCGCGGCATTACCATTACTTCCGCTGCTACCACCTGCTTCTGGAAGGGGATGGATAACTCTTTCCCAGAGCACCACATCAATATTATTGATACTCCGGGACACGTAGACTTCACCATTGAGGTTGAGCGCTCCATGCGCGTGCTGGATGGTGCCTGTATGGTTTACTGTGCGGTAGGCGGCGTGCAGCCACAGTCTGAAACGGTTTGGCGCCAAGCCAATAAATACAAGGTGCCACGTTTGGCATTTGTGAACAAGATGGACCGTGCCGGCGCCAACTTCTTCAAGGTCTACGACCAAATGAAGTCGCGTCTGAAAGCTAATCCAATAGCACTGCAAGTGCCCATCGGCGCGGAAGACAAGTTTGAAGGCGTGATTGACCTGATTCGTATGAAGGCAATCTATTGGGATGAAGCCAGCCAAGGCATGAAATTTGAGGAGCGCGAGGTCCCGGCTGAATTGCTGGAAACCTGCAAAAAATGGCGTGAGACCATGCTGGAAGCGGCTGCTGAAGCCAATGAAGAATTGATGGATCGCTATCTGGAAGAGGGCGACCTGTCCGTAGCAGATATCAAAAAAGGGCTGCGTATACGTACTATCGCTGCCGAAATAATTCCTATGTTATGCGGTTCTGCTTTCAAGAACAAAGGCGTGCAAACCCTGCTGGATGCAGTGGTTGAGTATCTGCCTTCGCCGGTTGATATTCCGCCAGTCAAGGGCCTTGATTATAAAGAGCAGGTAATAGAGCGTAAGGCGAGTGACGACGAGCCATTTTCTGCCTTGGCGTTCAAGATTATGACTGACCCATTTGTCGGTCAGCTGACATTTTTCCGTGTGTATTCAGGCGTGGTCAATTCTGGCGATACCGTTTACAACCCGAACAAGGGGCGTAAGGAACGTATCGGCCGTATCCTGCAAATGCATGCCAATCAACGTACAGAAATCAAGGAAGTGCGCGCTGGTGATATCGCTGCTGCGGTGGGCTTGAGAGAAGCCACTACCGGCGAAACGATATGCGACCCAGCCAAAGAAATTACCTTGGAGCGCATGATATTTCCAGAGCCAGTGATACACGTTGCGGTTGAGCCAAAAACCAAGGCTGACCAGGAAAAGATGGGTATGGCACTAAGCCGCTTGACGCAGGAAGACCCTTCTTTCCGCGTGCGTACTGATGAAGAGTCTTCCCAGACCATTATTTCTGGTATGGGCGAACTGCATCTGGAAATTCTGGTAGATCGTATGAGGCGCGAATTTGGTGTTGAAGCCAACGTTGGCGCACCACAAGTGGCCTATCGCGAGGCGATTAAAAAGTTGGCAGAAGTCGAAGGTAAATACATTAAGCAGTCTGGTGGCAAGGGTCAGTATGGTCATGTCTGGATCAAGATGGAGCCGAGTGAAGCGGGCAAAGGTTTTGAGTTTATTGACAAAATCAAGGGCGGTACTGTTCCACGCGAATTCATCCCTGCGGTTGAAAAAGGTCTGCGCGAATCCCTGAATAGCGGTATTCTGGCCGGCTATCCAGTGGTTGATGTGAAAGTCACGCTGTTTGATGGTTCATACCACGATGTTGACTCTAACGAAAATGCCTTCAAAATGGCTGCCTCCATGGCCTTCAAGGAAGGTATGCGCAAGGGCGACGCGGTGTTGCTGGAGCCTATCATGGCGGTTGAAGTGGAAACCCCGGAAGATTACATGGGTGATGTGGTGGGTGACTTGTCCTCACGTCGCGGTGTTATTCAGGGTATGGAAGACATGACCTCTGGCGGTAAAGCGATTCGCGCTGAAGTGCCTCTCTCAGAAATGTTTGGTTATTCCACCACCATGCGTTCCTTGTCTCAAGGCCGCGCGACTTATACTATGGAATTCAAGCATTACGCTGAAGCACCAAGAAACGTGGCAGAAGCCATTATTAACAAGAAATAATTAGGCTATTTTAGATAAACCCAGATTAAAAGAGGATCACAATTATGGCAAGAGGCAAATATGAACGGACCAAGCCGCACGTCAACGTAGGCACGATTGGTCACGTTGACCACGGCAAGACAACATTAACGGCAGCGATCACCACCATTCTTTCCAAGAAATTTGGCGGTGAAGCCAAGGCATATGATCAAATCGACGCTGCCCCGGAAGAAAAGGCACGCGGCATTACCATTAATACCGCCCACGTTGAATACGAAACTGCCAACCGTCACTATGCGCACGTGGATTGCCCGGGCCATGCCGACTATGTCAAGAACATGATTACTGGTGCCGCCCAGATGGACGGCGCCATCCTGGTGGTATCGGCCGCTGACGGCCCGATGCCACAAACCCGTGAACATATTCTGTTGGCCCGTCAGGTTGGTGTGCCTTACATCGTGGTATTCATGAACAAAGCCGACATGGTGGATGACGCAGAACTGTTGGAACTGGTTGAAATGGAAATCCGTGAACTGCTCACCAAATACGATTTTCCCGGTGACGACACCCCGATTGTAATCGGTTCAGCCAAGTTAGCGTTAGAAGGCGACCAATCCGAGATTGGTGAACCTGCCATCATGAAACTGGTAGAAGCCCTGGATACTTACATCCCAATGCCGGAACGTGCCATTGACGGCGCCTTCCTCATGCCGGTAGAAGACGTATTCTCCATCTCCGGTCGTGGTACTGTGGTGACTGGTCGTATTGAACGCGGCATTGTTAAAGTTGGCGATGAAATCGAAATCGTGGGTATCAAACCCACCCTCAAGACCACCTGTACTGGTGTGGAAATGTTCCGCAAATTGCTGGATCAAGGTCAAGCCGGCGACAACGTCGGTGTCCTCTTGCGCGGCACCAAGCGTGAAGAAGTCGAACGCGGTCAGGTGCTGGCCAAGTCCGGCTCCATCAAGCCACACACCAAGTTCACTGCAGAAATCTACGTATTGGGTAAAGATGAAGGTGGCCGTCACACGCCCTTCTTCAATGGCTACCGTCCACAGTTCTACTTCCGTACCACCGACGTGACTGGTGCCGTAGAACTGCCCGCCGGTACCGAAATGGTCATGCCAGGCGACAACATCTCTATCACCGTTGCCCTGATTGCCCCGATTGCCATGGAAGAAGGCCTGCGCTTCGCCATTCGTGAAGGTGGCCGTACTGTAGGTGCAGGGGTGGTTGCCAAGGTCATCGAGTAAGACGATTTTGCTTAACAGGAAAATTGAATAAATTAAAGGTATAAATCATGCAGAACCAGAAAATCCGTATTCGACTTAAAGCGTTTGACTATCGTTTGATCGATCAATCTGCGCTTGAAATCGTAGAAACTGCCAAGCGCACCGGCGCTGTAGTTAAAGGCCCAGTGCCATTACCTACACGTATTGAGCGTTTTGATATTCTGCGTTCGCCGCATGTAAATAAAACATCGCGCGATCAGTTTGAGATTCGTACCCATCTACGCCTGATGGATATCGTGGATCCAACTGACAAGACGGTTGATGCATTGATGAAGCTCAACCTGCCAGCTGGCGTTGACGTAGAGATCAAGCTATAAAAGTTGTTAGGTTGTAATTGAGTCTGGGGTCGGCTATAATCCGGCCTCGCGTAAATGGGCTGGTCAATTGTAATCAGCCCTTTAATTAAAATAAGGAATCGATCATGAGCTTAGGGCTTATTGGTCGCAAGGTGGGTATGACCCGCGTATTTACTGAAGATGGCGAAAGCATCCCGGTAACTGTGCTGGAAATTGTGCCCAACCGCGTGACACAGATCAAAACATTGCAAAGCGATGGCTACACTGGCCTGCAAGTTGCTCACGGCGAACGTCGTGCCAGTCGCATCAGCAAAGCGCTGACCGGTCACTATACTAAAGCCGGCGCAGCCGCTGGTTCTGGCATCAAAGAATTCCCTGTAAGTGTTGACGTATTAGCCGGCTACACGCTAGGCGCACAAGTCACCGTTGAAATTTTCCAGGCAGGTCAAATGGTCGACGTGACCGGAACCTCACTTGGTAAGGGCTTCGCCGGTGCCATCAAGCGTCACCATTTCAGCTCCAACCGCGCATCGCACGGTAATTCCCGCTCACATAATGCGCCAGGTTCCATTGGTATGAACCAGGATCCTGGCCGTGTATTCCCAGGCAAGCGCATGGCTGGTCACCTCGGGGCAATTAAAGTTACAACACAGAATTTGCAAATCGTGCGCGTAGACACAGAGCGTAATTTGCTGTTGATTAAGGGCGCAGTTCCTGGCTCTAAAGGCGGCGACGTGGTCGTGCGCCCAGCAGTCAAATCAAGCGGTGTGAAGACTAGAGCTGCCAAGGCGGGTGCATAATGGAACTCAAGCTGATTGATAAGAATGGCAAGCCGGTCAAAGCTGGCCTGAAAGTTTCAGAAGCCACCTTTGGCCGTGAATTTAACGAAGCGCTGGTACATCAAGTTGTTGTGGCTTACATGGCTAACTCACGTACCGCGACGCGCGCCCAGTTAGGTCGTGGCAATGTAAGCCACACCACCAAAAAGCCCTGGAAACAAAAAGGCACTGGCCGTGCGCGTGCTGGCATGAGCTCCAGTCCAATCTGGCGTGGAGGCGGTCGCGCTTTCCCCAATAGCCCGGATGAGAATTTCAGCCACAAGGTTAATCGTAAGGCATACCGTGCTGGTATGTGCTCCATCTTGTCTGAGTTGGTTCGTCAAGACCGTTTGAATGTTGTGGAAGAATTCACCATAGACGCTCCTAAAACCAAGATGCTATCCGAAAAAGTCAAAGGCATGGGCTACGTTGAAGGCGTTCTGGTATTGGTTGATGGCTTCGATGAAAATTTGTATCTGTCTGCACGCAATCTGACCAATGTCATGGTGGTTGAAGCGCAGTATGCCGACCCTGTGAGCTTGGTGCGCTTCCCTAACGTGGTAGCAACCAAGGCTGCAGTGAAAAAGCTTGAGGAGATGCTGGCATGAGCGCCCTAATTAACAATCAAGACCGTTTGCTGCAAGTCATTCTGGCGCCGCAAATTACCGAAAAAGCCACGCGCATTGCCGATAAACATCAGCAAATCGCCTTCAAAGTACGCACCGATGCCACCAAGCCGGAAATCAAGGCTGCGGTTGAGCTGGTATTCAAGGTTGAAGTGGTAGCTGTTACTGTGGCAAACGTTGGCGGTAAAGCCAAACGCGCCGGTCGCGTGATGGGCCGTCGCAAGGACTGGAAAAAGGCTTACGTAAGTCTGAAGCCAGGCCAGGAAATTAACTTTGCAGCGGGCGAATAGGAGAAATCATGGCACTGATTAAAGTCAAGCCAACTTCCCCAGGTCGGCGCGCCGTAGTGAAGGTGGTTACACCTGATCTACATAAGGGCAAGCCCCACGCGCCGCTGCTGGAGAAGCAAAGCAAAAACGCTGGTCGTAACAACAATGGCCATATCACGATTCGTCACCAGGGTGGCGGTCATAAACAACATTACCGTCTGGTTGATTTCCGTCGCGATAAAGATGGCATCGCGGCCAAGGTTGAGCATATTGAATACGATCCAAATCGTACCGCGCATATTGCGCTTTTATGCTACGCCGATGGCGAGCGTCGTTACATCATTGCCCCGCGCGGCATAAGCGCCGGAATGGAATTGATCAGCGGCTCAGATGCGCCAATTAAACCAGGGAATGCTTTGCCGCTACGTAATATTCCGGTAGGTAGCACGGTGCATTGTATTGAAATGATGCCAGGCAAAGGTGCCCAAATTGCTCGCTCTGCAGGCACTTCGGTGCAATTGCTGGCACGCGAAGGTAGCTATGCGCAACTGCGTTTACGTTCTGGTGAAGTGCGCCGCGTGCATGTTGATTGCAAAGCAACCATTGGTGAGGTAGGTAACGAAGAGCATTCATTGCGCTCTATCGGCAAAGCTGGCGCGATGCGTTGGCGCGGCGTTCGTCCTACTGTTCGTGGTGTGGTCATGAATCCGGTTGATCACCCGCACGGCGGTGGTGAAGGCAAGACGGCTGCCGGCATGAATCCAGTCAGTCCATGGGGTACGCCTACCAAGGGTTATCGTACACGTCGCAACAAGCGCACCGACAATATGCGCGTCAGCCGTCGTCCGGCGAATAAGAGGTAATCGATATGGCACGTTCAGTTAAAAAAGGCCCATTTATTGATGGCCATCTGGCTAAAAAAATAGAAGCCGCCGCCGCCACGCGCGATAGAAAACCAATTAAAACCTGGTCGCGCCGCTCTACTATATTGCCTGACTTCATAGGGCTGACCATTGCAATTCACAACGGCAGACAGCATGTCCCGGTACTAATTTCAGAAAACATGGTGGGCCATAAGCTCGGTGAATTTGCGATGACTCGCACATTTAAAGGACACTCCGGCGACAAGAAGGTAAAGGTGTAGGAGATGACGATGAAAGTATCCGCAGTGTTAAAAGGTGTTCATCTATCCCCGCAGAGGGCTCGTTTAGTGGCTGACTTGGTGCGTGGCAGGAAGGTTGACCACGCGCTCAATATCTTGAATTTCTGCCCGAAAAAAGGTGCAGAGATTATCAAGAAAGTGGTTGAGTCTGCTATTGCTAATGCTGAGCATAACGAAGGTGCGGATATTGACGAGCTGAAAGTGCTTTCAATTTATGTTGATAAGGGCACAGTGCTCAAACGTATTCGTGCTCGTGCCAAAGGCCGCGCTGGACGGATTATCAAACCAACCAGTCACATTACTGTGACGGTCGGTAACTAAAGGGGTCGTTATGGGTCAGAAAATTCATCCGTTTGGTTTCCGTCTGAGTGTCCAGAAAAACTGGTTGTCTCGCTGGTATGCCAATAGCAAAAATTTCCCGGCAATGCTGAATAGCGATATTAAGGTGCGCGAGTTCCTTAACAAGAAGCTGGCACATGCTGCGGTAAGCAAAATTATTATTGAGCGTCCTGCCAAGAACGCCAAAATCATCATCTACACTGCACGCCCCGGGATTGTCATTGGCAAGAAGGGTGAGGACATTGAATCCTTGCGTTCCAGCCTGCAAGGCCTAATGGGCGTGCCAGTGCATTTGAATATCGAAGAAGTACGTAAACCAGAAATTGACGCTACCTTGATCGCTCAAAGCATTGCACAGCAGCTTGAAAAACGTGTGATGTTCCGTCGCGCTATGAAGCGTGCCATGCAGAACGCCATGCGCTTGGGTGCGCAAGGCATCAAGATCATGAGCGCTGGCCGTTTGAACGGTATCGAAATTGCGCGTACCGAGTGGTATCACGAGGGCCGTGTGCCACTGCATACCTTGCGTGCCGACATTGATTACGGTGTGGCTGAAGCAAAAACTACTTATGGCATCATTGGCATCAAAGTTTGGGTGTTTAAGGGTGAAGTATTTGCTGGCAAGGGTGAGCAAGCTGTGGTGAATTTGCCAGAGCCAGAAAAACAGGCAAGAACTGCTGATGAGCCACAAATAAAACTGAAAAAGCCGGAGCCGGAAGCTGTGGCTGAAGCAGTGGCTGTGCCGGAGAAAAAGCCAAAGCCAAAGGTTACTGTCGATTCAGAGAAAAAGACCAGGAAGCTGACTGTCAGCGCTGCTGATCCAAAGAAGCAAGCGAGCAAGATGGCTGCCAGTGCAGCTGAACCAGCAAAGAAAGCAAGTAAATTGGCAGTAAAAGTTACTGCTAAGCCAGAGAAAAAAGTAAAGAAGTCAGGGGCGAAAAATGCTGCAGCCAGCTAGACAAAAATTTCGTAAGATGCAAAAAGGCCGGAACAAGGGCATTGCTACGACCGGCAATAAGGTGAGTTTCGGTGAATATGGTCTGAAGGCCATTGGCCGCGGTCGTCTGACTGCACGCCAGATTGAGGCGGCACGTCGTGCGATGACCCGCCATATCAAGCGCGGTGGCCGTGTGTGGATTCGTATTTTTCCGGATCAGCCAATTTCAAAAAAACCAGCTGAAGTGCGCATGGGTAACGGCAAGGGCAGCACCGAGTACTACGTTGCGCAGATTCAACCGGGCAAGATGTTGTATGAAATGGACGGCGTTAGCGAAGATCTCGCGCGCGAAGCATTCCGTTTGGCAGCTGCAAAATTGCCAATTGAGACCACTTTCACCAGCCGTCATATTGGGAGCTGAACATGAAAGCAGCCGAGTTAAGAACTAAATCTGTGGATGAGCTGAATAATGAGTTGATTGAATTGCGTCGTGCGCAATTTTCTCAGCGTATGCAGTTGGCCACGCAGCAATTAAACAAGGTAGATCAGGTAAGCAAAGTTCGCCGCGATATCGCTCGTGTTCGTACCGTGCTTGCCGAGAAAGCCAAGCAGGGTTAAGCGGAGTGAATATGAATAGCGAAAAACAAGCTGAAAAAGTAGTCCGTACCTTAAGTGGCCGTGTGGTTAGCGATAAAATGGATAAGACAGTAACGGTACTGGTTGAGCGCAAGGTCAAACACCCGTTAATAGGTAAAGTTGTGCGCCGCTCGAACAAGTTTCATGCACACGATGAAACCAACGAGTGCAAGGAAGGCGATTTGGTCATTATTGAAGAAAGTCGCCCGCTTTCCAGAACTAAAACCTGGCGCGTAAGCAAGATTGTAGAAAAATCTCGTAGCGTATAAAACTATTGGCAAGTCCGTGTTGCATCTGGGCGGGCGGCCATATATAATGTCGGACTTTTCGGTGCACCCAGCCCTATAAAGGCTTAGCTGGCGCCACAATACTGACCGTGGTGTTGCCTGCCGTGATGTTGAGCGGCTAATGTTGGTTTAACGGATTAAGTTGGAGAATTTCTCATGATTCAAATGCAATCGCGGCTGGAAGTTGCCGATAACACTGGCGCACGATCTGTGGTGTGCATCAAGGTATTGGGCGGCTCCAAGCGTCGTTACGCTGCTATCGGCGACGTTATCAAGGTCACCATTAAAGATGCGGCGCCACGCGGTCGCGTCAAAAAAGGCGAAGTTTACAGCGCTGTCGTGGTTCGTACCAAGAAAGGCGTGCGTCGTCCTGACGGCTCTTTGGTCAAGTTCGATGGCAATGCCGCCGTGTTGTTAAATAACAAGCTGGAACCAATAGGTACCCGTATTTTCGGCCCAGTGACGCGCGAGCTCCGCTCTGAGCGGTTCATGAAAATCGTGTCATTGGCACCAGAAGTATTGTAAGGAGCTGGTAATGAATAAGATTCGCAAGGGCGACGAGGTCGTTCTGAACACTGGCAAAGATAAAGGTAAACGCGGCACTGTGCTGCGTGTGTTGGAATCTGGCCAAGTTCTGGTTGAAGGCGTCAACATGGTGAAGAAGCATGCCAAACCTAACCCAATGAAGGGTATCACTGGCGGTATCATCGATAAAGAAATGCCGATTGATATGTCCAATGTTGCCCTGTTTAATGTAGCCACCCAAAAAGGTGAGCGCGTTGGCTTCAAGACGCTGGAAGACGGGCGCAAAGTGCGCATTTTCAAATCAAGCGGCGAAGTCGTTGACGCATAACTTAGGAGATAGACAGGCATCATGGCTAGGTTAAAAGATTTCTATAAAGATACCGTGGTTAAGCAGATGATCGAGCAGTTCGGTTATACCTCTGCCATGGAAGTTCCGCAGATAAAAAAAATCACACTGAATATGGGTGTGGGTGAAGCAGTGGCGGATAAAAAGATCATGGAAAACGCGGTGGATGACATGCAAAAGATCGCAGGGCAAAAACCGGTCGTTACCAAAGCCAAAAAGTCTGTTGCAGCATTCAAAATTCGTGATGACTATCCGGTTGGCTGCAAGGTAACTTTGCGCCGTGAGCGCATGTATGAATTTCTTGATCGCCTGGTAACTGTGGCAATTCCGCGTATGCGTGACTTTCGCGGCATTTCTGCCAAGTCATTTGATGGTCGTGGCAATTACAACATGGGTGTTAAAGAGCAAATTATTTTCCCGGAAATCGAGTACGACAAGATTGATGCAATCCGCGGGATGAATGTCACCATCACAACAACGGCAAAATCTGACGAAGAGGCGCGCGCATTACTCGCCGCATTCAGATTCCCGTTTAGAAACTGAGGACGTCATGGCCAAGACTTGTATGATGGAACGCGAACAAAAACGTCGCGAAACAGTAAAAAAATACGCAGCCAAGCGCGCTGAATTAGCCGCCGCAGCTACTGACTTGAAGGCCTCACCAGAAGATCGCCGTGAGGCTCGTCTAAAACTGCAAGGCTTGCCACGCAACTCCAGCGCGGTGCGTCTGCGTAACCGCTGTGCATTAACCGGACGCCCTCGTGGTGTATATAGTAAATTTGGAATTGGGCGCAGCAAACTGCGCGAGCTCATGATGCGTGGCGAAGTGCCAGGTGTCACTAAAGCTAGTTGGTAACGGGGGTATTGAACAATGAGCATGAGTGATCCGATCGCCGATATGCTAACGCGTATTCGTAACGCGCAAAGCGTCAATAAGCTGATGGTTTCAATGCCATCATCCAAGCTCAAGACAGCGATAGTGGCTGTTTTGAAGGATGAAGGTTATATTGACGATTTTGCCGTGCAAGAGAATGACGGCAAGGCACAGTTGAATATCAGCCTTAAGTACTACGCTGGCCGCCCAGTAATAGAAATGATTGACCGCGTAAGTAAACCCGGTCTGCGCGTCTATCGTGGCAACCAGAATATGCCTACGGTAATGAATGGCCTTGGCGTGACTATTATGTCCACGTCCAAGGGTGTGATGACTGATCGTAAAGCACGTGCTGCCGGAATCGGTGGCGAAGTGCTGTGCGTAGTGGCTTAGGGAGAGAACCATGTCTCGCGTAGCTAAAAATCCAGTTGTCATTCCTGCCAAAGTTGAAGTTGCGCTAAGTGCCGAAAGCATTTCTGTAAGCGGCCCTTTGGGCAAGATAACCCGGCCGTTGAAGGGCGACGTTAACTTGAAGCGTGAAGGTGATGCTATTACTTTTGCAGCAGCCGATGATAGCCAACATGCTGGTGCCATGTCGGGCACCCTGCGCACCCTGGTTGCTAATATGGTACTAGGCGTTTCTGAAGGATTTACCCGTAAATTAACGCTGGTTGGTGTGGGTTACAAAGCCCAAGCACAAGGTGCTACGCTGAATCTAGAGTTAGGATATTCCCATCCGATCAATCACAAAATGCCTGAAGGTGTTAAGGTTGAAACTCCGAGCCAAACTGAAATTGTTTTGAAGGGTTTTGATAAGCAGGTAATAGGTCAAGTTGCTGCCCAGATTCGTGCATATCGTGCACCAGAGCCCTACAAGGGCAAGGGTGTGCGTTATGCAGATGAAGTGGTCGTCATTAAAGAAATCAAGAAGAAGTAAGGTTGCTTAGGAACAGTTATGCACAATACAAATTCACGCCTGCGTCGAGCACGTAAAACCCGTGCCAAAATCGCTGAACTGAAGGTCACGCGTTTGAGTGTGCATCGCAGTAACGGCCACATTTACGCACAGATTATTGCTGAAACAGGTGACAAGGTACTGGCCAGCGCCTCTACCATGGAGGCAGATGTTCGTAAGAAAGTTAAATACGGTGGCAACATCGCCGCAGCAGCGGTAATCGGCAAGCGTATTGCTGAAAAAGCCAAGGCTGCCGGCATTACTTCAGTTGCTTTTGATCGTTCTGGCTACAAATACCATGGTCGTATCAAGGCGCTTGCTGAAGCCGCCCGTGAACACGGCTTGTCCTTCTAAATTACGAGCTAGCTAAAAGACAGGATTGATGATGGCAAAAGCAAAAGAAATGGAACAACAACAGACCGACGGCATGCGCGAGAAAATGATCGCGATTAACCGTGTGACCAAAGTGGTCAAGGGTGGCCGGATTATGAGTTTTGCAGCGCTTACTGTGGTTGGCGATGGCGATGGCGCAGTTGGCATGGGCAAAGGCAAAGCACGCGAAGTGCCGGTAGCTGTACAAAAAGCCATGGACGAGGCACGTCGCGGTATGGTTAAAGTGAGTTTAAACAACGGTACCTTGCATCATGCGGTAACCGGTGTTCATGGCGCAGCCAAGGTGTTTATTCAGCCAGCTTCCGAAGGTACCGGTATTATCGCCGGCGGTGCCATGCGCGCAATCTTTGAAGTGATGGGAGTGACCAATATATTAGCCAAATGCATTGGTTCTACTAACCCCTACAATGTGGTTCGTGCCACGTTAAATGGACTTGAATCAATGAACACGCCAGCTGAAATTGCAGCCAAACGTGGCAAGACCGTAGAAGAAATCAGGGGTTAATCATGGCTAAAGAAAAAGCTGGCGCAGCTACAAATAAAATCAAGGTTACCTTGGTAAAGAGCACGATCGGCCGTATCGCATCGCATCGAGCATGTGTGGCGGGTCTGGGTTTGCGTCGTATACGTCATACAGTTGAACTGCAAGATACGCCAGCTGTGCGGGGCATGATCAACGCAGTAGGCTATCTGTTAAAGGTAGAGGCATCATGAATTTGAATTCCATCAAGCCTGCAGAAGGCAGTAAACGCGAGAGGCGCCGTGTTGGTCGCGGTATCGGCTCCGGTTTTGGTAAAACCGCTGGCCGTGGTCATAAAGGACAGAAGTCCCGTACTGGCGGCTTCCACAAGGTTGGTTTTGAAGGCGGCCAAATGCCTTTGCAACGCCGTTTGCCTAAACGTGGTTTTGTGTCATTCACCAAATCTGATACTGCGCGCGTTCGCACAGGTGAACTGGTCAAGGTGCAGGCGGATGTAATTGATTTGCTGGCATTGAAAGCAGCTAACGTAATTGCTGGCAGTGTTAAAACGGCCAAGGTATACCTTTCGGGTGATGTCACTCGTAAGATTACTGTGCAAGGTTTGTTGCTGAGCAAGGGTGCACGTGCCGCCGTTGAAGCGGCTGGCGGTAAGATCGTAGAATAAGACAAGGCGAGCAAAACCCATTGGCTAATGATAGTTTTCTAGGTGCAGTTGGCAAAATGAGCGAGCTAAAAAGCCGCTTGTTATTTGTACTCGGCGCCTTGATTGTGTTTCGCTTGGGCGCGCATATCCCGGTTCCTGGTATTGATCCGGACGTGTTGGCCAAGTTGTTTGATTCGCAGAAGGATGGCATTTTGGGCATGTTTAACATGTTCTCCGGGGGCGCCTTGGAACGGTTTGCCGTGTTTGCTCTTGGCATCATGCCCTATATTTCTTCTTCGATTATTATGCAGTTGCTGACCGTTGTTTCGCCACAGATGGAGCAATTGAAAAAAGAGGGCGAGGCTGGAAGACGCCAGATTACCAAATATACGCGATACGGCACTCTGGTATTGGCAACCTTTCAGGCGCTGGGTATTGCTATCGCATTTGAAGGGCAGCCTGGTCTGGTTATAGATCCTGGCCTGATGTTCCGCATAGCAGCGGTTGCGACATTGGTTAGCGGCACGATGTTTTTGATGTGGCTAGGAGAACAAATTACTGAACGTGGTATTGGCAATGGTATTTCCATCATCATTTTTGCCGGGATTGTGGCCGGATTGCCACACGCAATTGCTAGTACGCTGGAATTACAGAGGACCGGCGCTTTCTCAATCCCGCTGGTACTGTTCCTGTTTGCAGCGGTGATATTGGTAACTGCCTTTGTAGTGTTTGTCGAGAAGGGTCAACGCAAGATTACAGTGAACTATGCCAAACGACAGGTGGGGAATAAATTGATGGGCGGGCAAACTACACATTTGCCATTGAAGCTCAATATGTCGGGGGTGATCCCGCCCATTTTTGCTTCAAGCATCATTTTATTTCCGGCAACAATGGCCAGCTGGTTTGGCAGTCATGAAAGCATGACCTGGTTAAAAGACCTTGGGTCGACGTTGTCTCCGGGGCAGCCGATCTACATTATATTATTTGCGGCCGCGATTATGTTTTTCTGTTTTTTCTATACGGCGTTGGTATTTAGCCCTAAAGAAACGGCGGATAACTTGAAGAAGAGTGGCGCGTTTGTGCCTGGTATACGGCCTGGCGAACAAACCGCTAAGTATATTGATCGCATTATGGGGCGTTTGACGCTGGCCGGTGCGATATATATTACGCTGGTGTGTTTGTTACCAGAGTTTTTGCGGTTGGAATTTAATACGCCCTTTTACTTTGGGGGTACATCACTGTTGATTATTGTGGTGGTGGCTATGGATTTCAGGACACAGGTGGAGTCGCATTTAATGTCGCACCAGTATGAAAGTTTGCTGAAAAAAGCCAATTTTAAGGGTGGCGCAGGCAGTACGCGCTAATTAGGAACCTAATTGGCTAAAGAAGATTCAATCGAAATGCAGGGCACGGTGTTGGAGAATTTACCCAACGCTACTTTTCGCGTCAAGCTGGAAAACGATCATGTTGTACTGGGGCACATTTCCGGCAAGATGCGCAAGAATTACATCCGCATCTTGCCAGGTGACAAGGTTACGGTAGAGATGACGCCATATGATTTATCGCGGGCACGGATTATTTTCCGTGCCAAGTAAGTGTTAAGTGTTTGTGAGGGATAAAAAATGAAAGTTCGTGCATCAGTCAAGCCGTTATGTCGCCATTGTAAGGTTGTTCGCCGTCGTGGCGTGGTGCGCATTATTTGTACCGACCCGCGGCATAAGCAGCGACAAGGGTAATTAGGCAACATTTTAGTTGTGAGATAGGCGCATTTTTGAAAATGCTAATTGTTAATAACTGGCTAAGCTGTTAAAATATTAGGCTTTTTTGGCGATTATAAAAGCGATTTAATTGAAACCATGCGCCAATATTTTGGAGTAGGAGAATGGCTCGGATAGCAGGGGTAAACATACCCAATCATAAGCATGCTGATATTGCCTTGACATCGATTTACGGTGTGGGTCGCAACACGGCAATACGGATCTGTCAGGCTGCTGGCGTTTTAGCCTCAGCCAAGATCAAAGATCTTAACGACGCTGAAGTTGAGAAGCTGCGCGACGCAGTTGCCAAGATTAAAGTGGAGGGCGATCTTCGCCGTGAAGTTTCAATGAACATCAAGCGTTTGATGGATTTGGGCTGCTATCGCGGCGTGCGTCACCGTCGTGGTTTACCGGTTCGTGGCCAACGCACTAAAACTAATGCGCGGACACGTAAGGGTCCGATCAAGGCGATTAAGGTCTCTAAATAAGAATTCTTAGTAAGAATTATTGGTTAAGGAATAAACAGCATGGCAAAAGCTAACGTACGGGTAAAAAAGAAGGTCAAAAAGAATATTGCCGAGGGCATTGCCCACGTGCATGCCTCTTTTAACAATACGATTATTACCATTACTGATCGTCAGGGTAACGCGCTTTCCTGGGCGACCTCAGGCGGCGCAGGTTTCAAGGGTTCGCGTAAGAGCACCCCTTTTGCCGCTCAGGTAGCCGGTGAGGCAGCAGGTAAAGCTGCGCAGGAATGTGGCGTAAAAAATCTTGAAGTTCGTATTAAAGGCCCTGGTCCCGGCCGCGAGTCCGCAGTTCGCGCACTCAACGCAGCAGGCTTTAAAATTACCAGCATTTCCGATGTAACGCCAGTGCCACACAATGGCTGCCGTCCACCCAAGAAACGTAGAATTTAAGCAGAAAGAATAACAGGAGAGCACCTTGGCTAGGAATCTTGATCCTAAGTGTCGTCAGTGTCGCCGTGAGGGCGAAAAACTTTTCCTCAAGGGCGAAAAGTGTTTCACAGACAAATGCGCTATTGAAAAACGTAATTTCCCGCCCGGCCAGCATGGTCAAAGGCGCAATCAGCGCTTGTCCGATTATGGCGTTCAGCTACGTGAGAAACAAAAGCTGCGTCGCATTTATGGCATTCTTGAAGGCCAATTCCGCGGTTATTACGCTGATGCTGATCGTCAAAAAGGTATTACCGGTGAAAACCTGCTACAGCTACTAGAGTGCCGCCTGGATAACGTGGCATACCGCATGGGTTTTGGTGCTTCACGTACTGAGGCGCGCCAGATTGTTCGCCATAACAGTATTTTGGTTAATGGCAAGCGCGTTAACATCCCTTCATATCAGGTGCGTCCTGGCGATGAAGTGGGAGTGACAGAATCTTGCAAACAACAGTTGCGCATTAAAGGTGCGCTTGAAGCAGCAGAACAGCGGGGTTTCCCGGAGTGGATTTCCGTGGATGTGAAAGCGTTCAAGGGCATTTTCAAGGCCAAGCCGCAGCGCGATGAACTACCATCCACGATCAATGAATCGTTGGTGGTTGAATTGTATTCTAAGTAATTAAACCTCCGAGTAATTAAACTCCAAGTAATTTAGGGCCGTAAGGAATCGTCTATGCAAAACAGTCTGACTGAATATTTAAAGCCACGTGTTGTAGAAGTTGAAGTGCTGTCCCCCGTGCGCGCACGTGTCACGCTTGAGCCTATGGAGCGCGGATTTGGTTACACGCTGGGCAATGCTCTGCGTCGTGTGCTACTTTCTTCCATCCCCGGCTTTGCTATTACCGAAGTCAAGATTGATGGCGTAGTGCATGAATACTCTACCCTCGATGGCGTGCAGGAAGATGTAGTCGATATTCTGCTTAACCTTAAAGGTGTTGCGCTCAAGCTCAACAGAAAAAGCGAAACTATTCTTACTTTGAATAAATCAGTAGAGGGCGCCGTAACCGCTGGTGATTTTGATACCGGCCATGATGCCGAAATCGTTAATCCGAATCACGTGATTGCGCATTTAACCAAGGGCGGCAAGATTAATCTGGAGGTCAAGGTTGCCATGGGTCGCGGCTATCAACCCGTGCCCGCCCGTCAAAAAGGCGAAGAAGAAGACCGCGTATTGGGCTTTATTATGGTGGATGCCTCATTCAGCCCGATCAACAAGGTGAGCTATCATGTTGAAAACGCACGTGTTGAGCAGCGTACCGACCTGGATAAATTGGTAATGGATGTTGAAACCAATGGTGTTATCGAGCCAGAACAGGCCATCCGCGATGCTGCACGCATCCTCATGGGCCAGCTGTCAGTGTTTGCTGATCTTGAAGGCGCGCCAGCGGAAATAGAAATGAAGCAATCGCCGCAGGTGGATCCTATCCTGCTACGCCCAGTGGATGACCTGGAGCTAACAGTGCGCTCAGCGAATTGCCTGAAAGCAGAAAACATTTATTACATTGGCGATTTAATTCAGCGCAGTGAAAACGAATTGCTTAAGGCACCAAATCTCGGCCGTAAATCTCTCAATGAGATTAAAGATGTGCTGGCCTCCAAGGGTCTAACATTAGGCATGAAACTGGAAAACTGGCCGCCTGTTGGCCTTGAGAAGATTGACTAATTAAGTATTCCTGCAAAGGTCTGAGGGTATCAATATGCGTCACCGCAATAGCAATCGTAAATTAAACCGCACCAGTAGCCATCGTCTGGCGATGTTGCGTAATATGGCTAATTCTTTATTGCGCCACGAACTTATCAAGACTACTTTGCCCAAGGCCAAGGAACTGCGCCGTGTAGCAGAGCCATTGATTACCCTGGCCAAAAATGCTTCATTGGCTAACCGCCGTTTGGCATTCAACCGCACACGTAATCGTGATATCGTAGGCAAGCTGTTTAACGAGCTTGGACCACGTTATCAAAAACGTAACGGTGGTTACCTGCGCATCCTGAAATGTGGCTTCCGTGTTGGCGATAATGCGCCTATGGCCTTGGTTGAGCTGGTTGATCGACCAGATACTGCCACAGAGGCTGTTGTAGCAGAGTAAAAAACTCAAGAGTGATTTCATAAGAAGCCGGTTTTTTTGACTGGCTTTTTTATTTCTGCCGCTTATTTTCAGATTTGATAAAAGCCAGAACATCACTACCAGAAAATGGCCAGCACAACTCTGCTTGATTATCGGCACGTTGTAGAACAGGTATTTTCAAGCTGTAGCGCTGCATTAACTCGCCATCTTCTGCGATATCTACATCTGACCAGCCAAGTCTCAAGTCTTGCAAAAGTGTGGCAGCCTCCTCGCATAAATGACATGAGGATGTTCCGTATAAATAAAGTATAAAGTTCACAGTGTGTCCAGAAGTTTGATGATTAAGGTTTTCGTTGCCCCCAAAAACCACCATAATAGCGAATAAATGGAATTGTTTGTATTGCCTGAACGGGCATATACCTGCGAGCTTAAGCGGACTTGAAACCTATGGCTGATAAACACGAATCAAAAGAAAGCCTGCAAGAGAGCCTGCAACAGGTGATCACACTACTCGGCAAGCATAAGCTTGTCGAAGAGTCGGTGAATAAGCAGGATATGCCAAAGCAGGCTTTGGTCGAGTCGCTTGTTCACAAGCAAAATATTGCTGAGTTGCAAAAGAAGCTTGATGCGCTGCATCCGGCTGACGTGGCATACATTCTCGAGGCGCTGCCGCTAAGTCAGCGCCTGGATGTATGGGAGATGGTCAAAGTTGAGCGAGATGGCGAAATCTTGCTCGAGGTCTCGGATTCTGTTCGGCAGACCCTGATTGCCGACATGGATAGCGACGAGCTGCTTGCCGCCACCGAGCAGCTTGATACGGACGAGATTGCAGACCTGGCGCCAGATCTACCGAAAGATGTGCTACAGGACTTGTTTGACAGTCTGGATAGCCATAATCGAGAACGTTTGCAATCGGCCTTGGCGTACCCCGACGATGCCGTTGGCGCACATATGGATTTCGATATTGTGACTATCCGGGAAGATATTACGCTTGAGGTTGCGCTCCGCTATTTGCGCCGCATAGGCAGCTTGCCAGACCATACTGACAAGTTATTTGTTGTTGATAGAAATGATATTTTACGCGGCGTGCTGCCCTTAAAGCGCCTGGTTGTGAACGACCCGGATTCCGAGGTGGCAGAAATTATGGCCGATGATGCTGTGGTTTTTCATCCGGAAGATAAAACCAATGATGCAGCAATGTCTTTTGAGCGTTATGACCTGGTGACCGCAGCGGTGGTTGATGCAAATAATAAATTGGTTGGTAGACTGACGGTTGATACGGTAATGGATTTTATTCGTGAAGAAGCGGATAGCGACATGCTTTCCATGGCTGGTTTGCGCGAAGAGGAAGACATGTTCTCCTCAGTATGGAAGTCTGTGCAAAACCGCTGGACTTGGTTGGCAGTTAATCTGGTGACGGCATTAATCGCTTCTCGCGTGATTGGATTGTTCGAAGGTTCCATTGAGAAAATCGTTGCGCTGGCAGCACTCATGCCTATTGTAGCTGGTATAGGCGGCAACTCCGGCAATCAGACCACTACCATGATTGTGCGTGGTTTTGCGCTGGGGCAGGTAGCTTCGCATAATATGAAATCGTTGCTATTAAAAGAACTGGGGGTGAGCTTGATAAATGGCCTGATAGGGGGCGGTGTGCTTGGTTTTCTGGCTTATTGGCTGTATGGCAATCCTGCGCTGGGCGTGGTGATGACGGCGGCAATGACGCTTAATTTAATGCTTGCAGCGGTGATGGGTGTCATGATCCCGCTCATGATGACCAAATCTGGCCGCGATCCGGCGGTGGGTTCCAGCGTGCTAATTACTGCGGTAACGGATAGCGGCGGTTTCTTTATTTTTCTTGGGCTGGCTACCCTCTTTCTATTATGAGCGCTGAAATAAATTTGGTTTGGCAGGAATTGCAGGCAGGTTTCCCTAGCATGGTTTTTGTCTGGCAATCAGCTGTGATTGTGGCGAGCTTATTGCTGGCGCAGTCTATCAATGGGTTGCTACGTGCCTATGTAATGCGGCATGCGCCGGAGAACTGGCAGATTGGCATTGGTGGTATTAACCGCGCACTTTTCCCCTTATCTTCACTTGTTTTTGTTTATATAGGCCAGATTATTCTGCGTCACTGGCAACATACCGCCATGCTCCAGCTCGCGGCTACTTTGCTGCTGGCAATGGCGGTGATTCGGCTGGCAGTGTATGCGCTACGCTACATCTTTGCTCCCAGCGGCTGGGTGCGTGCCATGGAAAACACAATCTCGGCGTTGGTGTGGGTGGTGCTGGCGATGCATCTTAGCGGCCTGATTCCAGAGCTTCTACAAGCACTGAATGGTGTGAGTTTTAATCTCGGCAAACATCAGGTGAGCCTGTTGCTGGTGATTCAGGCGCTATTTACGGTACTGATTACGCTGTTTATCGCGCTCTGGTTTAGCCGTGCATTAGAAAACAAATTGATGCGCGCAGAGCGCATCAACATGAATGTACGAGTCGTGCTGAGCAAGCTGATACGCATTGTACTTTCGCTGGCGGCCATACTCATGGCGCTTTCTGCAGTTGGCCTCGATATTACACTGCTCTCCGTATTCGGCGGCGCACTTGGCGTGGGCTTGGGCTTTGGCTTGCAAAAAATTGCCAGTAGTTACGTGAGTGGCTTCATCATCTTACTGGACGATTCCATTCACATGGGTGATGTCATTACCGTGGATACACACTACGGTGTGGTTAGCAGTATGCGAACGCGCTATATGGTGCTGCGTAAGTTGGATGGCACCGAGGTTGTTATCCCTAACGAGAAATTGATTTCCGATGTAGTAATTAATCATACCTCTACCGACAGCAGGGCTCGTGTGCAGATGCCGCTACAAGTGAGTTACGCAAGCGACTTGGATAAAG
>JBCKUK010000008.1:0-48540 GCA_038924905.1 Methylophilaceae bacterium
CAAGCAGATGATCAGGCGTGTGCTGATTATTCAGTTGTGCATATTGGTCGTAGCCTGTGGCGGCGGCAAGGGCGACGACCTTGACAAGTTCATGGAAGAGTCTGCTAAGGATATGCATGCCAAAATTGAGCCGTTGCCCGAGGTAAAGCCCTACGTGCCGCTAGAATATAATGCAGACGGCTTGCTGAGCGACCCCTTCAAGCCAAGAAAGGCGCAAGCCACAAATAGTGGCAGCAATAATCTACAACCAGATTTAAACCGACCCAAGGAAGCGCTAGAAGCTTATCCATTGGAGAGCTTGAAATATGTGGGCTCAATAGAAAAAACAAAACTCAAGTACGCACTTATTAAAACGCCAGATAACACTGTCCAGCAAGTCAAGATTGGCAACTATTTAGGACAAAATTTTGGCATGGTTATTGATATTAATGATAGCGGTGTAATGCTTAAAGAAATAGCCCAAGATGAACTCTCGGGCGATTGGGTAGAGCGTTCCGCCAGTGTTAATTGGCAAGAATAAAGGTGAAATGATGAACATTTATAAATGGACAACCAAGTTCTCGGCGGCTTTGATTATTGCTCTTTTGAGTTGCTTGCCAATGGCAGCATTGGCGGAAGATCAGAGCGGATTAATCAATAAAATTGAGAAAGTAGACTTCTCGGAACTGGCCGGCGGACGTGTTGCAATTAAAATACAGATGGCACAACCGATGGCTAACCCACCGGCAGGGTTCACCATGAGTAATCCACCGAGAATTGCTTTGGACTTTCCCGGAACCGCAAATGGATTATCAAAGAACAACTTGAATGCAGGGCAAGGGGCGTTAAAGTCAATAAGCCTGGCGCAATCCAAAGACCGGACCCGTATGGTTCTAAATTTATCCAAGGCTGTTGCTTACAATACAACAGTGAGCGGCAATGAAATTACAATTTTGCTACAGTCCAATGAGGCAAGTGCAGGTGTCAGCAATGCGGTGACTCGATTTGCTGAAGCAAAGGTTGCCGAGAAAATGCATGCAATAACCAACATAGATTTTGAGCGTGGCAAGAATGGGGAAGGGCGAATTATGGTTGACCTGTCCGATGCCACTACGGGTATTGATATCCGGCAAAAAGGCAAGACTGTAGTTGTGGAATTTGTTAACACTGAGTTGGCAGAAAATCTTGAGCGACGCCTCAATGTAACTAATTTCAATACCCCCGTGATTTATATCGACACCATGAAGCAGGGCAAAAATACTCGTATGGTGATTGAGCCACAAGGCAATTGGGAACAGGCGGCCTATCAGACAGATAAGCGCTTTATTATTGATATCAAACCTATTGTCGAGGATCCAAACAAATTAGTGCAAGGCTCCAAGAAAGGCTACAGTGGGGAGAAATTATCGCTGAATTTCCAGAATATTGACGTACGCTCTATTTTGCAGGTGATTGCTGATTTCACCGGCTTTAATATTATTACCAGCGACTCGGTCAGCGGTAATTTAACCTTGAGACTCAAGGACGTGCCGTGGGATCAAGCGCTGGATATTATTATGCAAAGCAAGGGATTAGGTCAGCGCAAAACTGGCAATGTTATTTGGATAGCCCCTGCGGAAGAAATTGCAACTAAAGAGAAATTAAAGTTGGAGGCCAATCAGCAAATTGAAGATCTGGAACAGTTGCAAACCGAGGTTTTTACTTTGAACTACCAGAAAGCCGATGCACTTAAAGCGCTTATCAGCGATGCCAAGCAAAAGATACTCTCCAAACGCGGTAGCGCAGTGGTAGACGTGCGCACAAATACGTTGTTTGTGCAGGATACCCCGCGTCACCTTGAAGCAGTGCAGCGCATTATTAACAAGGTGGATATTCCGGTTAAGCAGGTGATGATTGAAGCACGCTTGGTGCTTGCGGATGAGAAGTTTGGTAAAACTCTGGGTGCCCGTTTTGGTGTTGCAAAGCAAAATTTAAATAACAAAACCAGTCTTGCCACCAGTGGTACCGCGACACAATCTGAATCTCTGGCGACTGGGCAGACTATTATTGGAGCGGGAGCGCAGGCACTAAACACCAATTTACCTGTTGCGGGCGCGTTCGGTACCTTGGGTTTCAGTTTGTTTAGATTGCCCGCTGGGTTCCTGCTAAATCTCGAACTGTCGGCACTCGAGACGGACAAGCGCGGTAAGGTGGTCTCCAGCCCGCGTGTAACGACGGCCAATCAGCAGAAAGCCGTCATAGAGTCGGGTACCCAGATCCCCTATCTGGAAGCCAGCAGCAGTGGCGCTGCTACTATTTCGTTTAAAAAAGCCACCTTAAGTCTGTCAGTAACCCCGCAGATTACACCTGACAATAAAATCATTATGGATTTGGAAATCAAGAAAGATCGTGTTGGGCAGGTTTTCGCCGGAGTTCCGTCAATAGATACCCAGCACGTGCAAACACAGGTGCTGGTTGCAAACGGCGAGACAGCAGTGTTAGGCGGCATTTACGAGCAATCACAGCGTACTGATGTAGATAAGGTTCCCCTGTTCGGTGATTTGCCATTTATTGGAAATCTTTTCAAGCGGACGACCAAGAGTGACGATAAAACAGAGTTGCTCATATTTATCACACCCAAGGTGCTGAGCGAAGACTTAAACCTGCGCTAGCAATATCTGACAGGTCGCGCAGTTTCCCTTAAAATGCTCATCATGCGAATGATGGGCATTTTTTATGGCAGGCAATATATTCTTTGTAGGACTGATGGGCGCTGGTAAAACGACCATTGGGCGCCAATTAGCAAAGCATCTCAACAAAACTTTTTACGATACTGACCATGAAATTGAGAAACGGACTGGCGTCAATATCCCTTTAATTTTTGAGCTTGAAGGTGAGGCGGGCTTCCGCAAGCGCGAGGCAGCGATTATTGAGGAATTAAGCCAGATGCAGAATATCGTGCTGGCGACGGGTGGCGGTGCTATCTTGATACAGAAGAATCGTGACAATCTTAAAAAGAATGGCACAGTCATTTATCTGCGAGCTAACGTGCGCGAACTGTGGCAAAGAACGCGCAATGATAAAAATCGCCCGTTACTGCAAGCCACGAACTCAAAAGAAAAGCTGGAGCAGCTGTTTGCAGAGCGCGATCCCTGCTATCGTGATGTTGCCACAATCATTGTAGATACCGGTGGCCAGCCTGTAGGTGCTATTGTGCATCACGTAGAGCAGTTGTTGAATAATCCTAAATAAATAAAATGCAAACACTTAATGTCGCATTAGCTGACCGCTCATATCCAATCCATATTGGCTCAGGTTTACTTGATAAGCCTGAGCTGATTTTGCCGCACCTTTCAAACAAGGCTAAGCGTAAACAAATTGCAATCGTGACCAATACTACGGTTGCACCGTTATATCTGGAGAAGCTGGCACAGCCTTTGCGCGCAGCGGGTGTGTCGGTTGTCCCTATTGTTTTACCAGATGGCGAGGCCTATAAAAACGCCGAAACCCTCAACCTGATTTACGATGCATTGCTACAAAATCGTTGTGAGCGCAGTACCACGCTAATCGCACTGGGTGGTGGCGTCATTGGGGATATTACGGGCTATGCTGCTGCTACATATCTGCGCGGTGTGCCATTTATCCAGGTACCAACTACGTTGCTTGCGCAAGTAGATTCTTCCGTAGGTGGGAAGACCGGTATCAATCACCCGCTAGGCAAAAACATGATAGGCGCGTTTTACCAACCGCAGCTGGTTTTGGCAGATATTGGCGTGCTTGGCACCCTTCCGCTGCGTGAGTTATCAGCAGGTTTGGCAGAGGTCATTAAGTACGGCCTCATTCGTGACGCCGATTTCTTTGTGTGGCTGGAGCGCAATATGAAGCTACTGTTAGCGCTTGACCCAGACACAATGAGCTATGCCATCTATCGCTCCTGCCAAAATAAGGCTGAAGTTGTGGCTGCGGACGAGCGTGAAGCCGGGGAGCGAGCGCTACTTAATCTCGGACACACCTTTGGTCACGCGATAGAGAATGGCATGGGTTATGGAGTTTGGCTGCATGGCGAGGCCGTTGCCGCAGGCATTATGCTGGCAGCCGATTTATCAAGGCGCATGGGTTGGCTGGTTGATAATGATGTCCAGCGAATGGCTGCCATATTTGAAGCAGCTAATCTGCCAGTTAAGGCTCCTAATTTGGGTGTCGAAAAATATTTGGGCTTGATGGGTCTTGATAAAAAAGTAGTGGATGGAAAAATCCGGCTGGTGTTGCAGCAAGGCATAGGCAAATCAGTGATTACCAGCGATTACGATGCAACAATGCTTGCCGAAACATTAACCCTTGGTCGTGACAATTAGAGCCGCATGCCTGATTTAGCCACCTATGCAGCTAATCCGGAAAAAAGCCATGGCCGCCGTCACGCGGAGCCCGCTCCACTAGGCCGCAACCAGTTCCAGCGCGACCGTGACCGTATTATTCATTGCAGCGCGTTTCGTCGTCTCGAGTATAAAACCCAGGTTTTTGTAAACCACGAAGGCGATTTATTTCGCACGCGCTTAACGCACAGCCTGGAAGTCGCGCAGATAGGCCGTGGCATTGCCCGCAGTCTGAATTTACACGAAGACCTGGTAGAAGCCATTGCATTAGCACATGATCTCGGCCACACGCCGTTTGGCCATGCCGGGCAAGATGCGCTGAATGCATGCATGAAGGAGTTCGGTGGCTTTGAACATAACCTGCAATCTTTACGCGTAGTTGATCATCTGGAGCAACGTTACGCCGAGTTTGATGGCTTGAATCTCACTTTTGAATTGCGAGAGGGTATCCTTAAGCACTGCTCAATCAAAAATGCTAAATTATTAGGCGACGTGGGAGCACGTTTTCTGCAAAAAACCCAACCTTCATTAGAGGCGCAAGTCACAAACCTGGCCGACGAGATTGCCTATAACAATCACGATGTAGATGACGGCCTGCGCTCCGGCTTAATCACGTTAGAGCAGCTTGCCGAAGTTAAAATTTTTGCCGAGCATTTAAATTTTGTAAAAGAAAAATACCCCCCACTTACTGGCCGCAGGCTGGTGCATGAAACTGTGCGCCGCATGATTAATGCGCTGGTGATTGATTTATGCGCCCAAAGCAGCGCGAATATTACAAAAGCCAAACCCGGGAGCATAGAAGATATTCGCAAATTACCTCAGCTTATTGTTTTTTCTGATGCTATGCACAAGCAACAGGCGGAGCTTAAACGCTTCCTGCGCACCAAGCTTTATCAGCATTACCGCGTTAACCGCATGAGTGCTAAAGCCCAGCGCATCATTCGCGAACTATTTGCCGTATTTATCCAGGACCTAGGCCTGATGCCCGACGAATTCCAGCAACGCGCTATCACGGACAAAGCTCGCGCAGTTGCAGACTATATAGCCGGCATGACAGACCGTTACGCAATTCGCGAATACAGACGGCTGTTTGCCATTGAAGAGCAGCCCCTGTAGTAGCGATATCTTCGCGCGATTTCGGCACGAGGTCGCGCCTCCTGCAACTTCGTTAACTGTTACCCTTACCAAACTCGTAGGAGCGACGCCATCGTCGCGATTACCTACTAATACCCAAACCGTATCCCAATGTGGGTAATCCCCAATCGTTTGAACCAGCCCTGCCCGTAATGGGTTGGCGATGATGTATCTTGCCACTGATTTGATATCCTCATCCTTGCGCAGGGCGTGATCATAAAATCCTTTTTGCCAGGTTGGCCGACCGACTTCTCTGGCACTCAGGGATTTAATACTTTGCACAACTTTCGAAAGGGATCGATGTTCCCCCAACTGAATCAGCCAATGCATAATGATCTGGCATCACGACAAAAGCCAATGTGATTCCATGGCTGGGTGGCAAGGAATGCAGAATCCTGACGAGGGCGCGTGCCGATTTCAGATCGGCAAATATCGGGTCGCGATTGATGGCCGTTGTTGTAACGTGATAAATCTGGCTGGGCTGAGAAAATCGCCCTTTACGTAAATCACATTGGTGTGGTTTTCCCATAGGCAAATTTTAAGGTAATTTGATCGCGACGGGGACGTCGCTCCTACGATTTGTATAGAAGGTAACGAATTTGTAGGAGGCACGATTCCGTGCCGATCAAACCACTCGCGGCGAAGGTGTCGCTCCTACAACCCTTAAATGTTGCAAAATTACAACAAAACCCCTAGATACCTTATAAAAAACGCAACTTTACTTGCGATTGCCTCAATACTTTTGGCATACTGAACTCACCTTTCCGCAAGGGGAGTTCGCGAACTCTGGTTATCAGGTTAGCGACTGGTAAAAAGTTGTTAATTTGATAATCTAAATTTTAGAAACGCAATAGGAGATTTAATAATGAACAAGAAACTAAGTATGGCAGTTGCCGGTGCTGTAATGGCATTTGGCGCTTCTGCCGCAAATGCTGGCATTACTATTCCAGCCGGCGACTGGACCATTGATTTCGGTGGTAACGTTAACACCTACTATACCAATACACGCTACAGCGGCGACATCTATGATTTCGGTGGTTTTAATGGAGGTGAAATAGCGACAAAGAACCAGATCTCTACAGGTCTATTACCATCCGCACTCGGTATCGGTGGTAAGACCCGTCAAAACGATTTGGACATCGCTTTCCAATTCACCTTCTTCGTCGGTGCTAACTCCGAGTCCGGTTTTGGTACAACAGGTGCCTCTCCTCTAGGTGGCGGTCTTCCTGGCACGAACAGCCAAAGTCGTGCAGGTGATGGCAATAGCATCAACATTCGTCAAGCTTACGCCACCTTCGGCGATGCAAGCTGGGGTTCCATCAAGTTTGGTCGCGACTTGGGCATTTTCGGTTCTGACGCCATTCTGTCTGACATGACATTGCTGGGCGTTGGTGTGGGTGCTGGTGGTCCAGGCAGTTCAACCTTGGGTCGTATTGGCTCAGGTTACGTATATGCTGACTGGATGGCTCAGATCTCATACACTTCACCAAACTGGAACGGCTTCAGCTTTGCTGTAGGTGCACGTGAGCCATTACGCAACAGGCTTGCTGCTGGCATCCCTGGCGACCCCGCTGTCGATAACGAACAGAAATCCAGAATCGGCTTTGACGGTAAAGTTTCTTACGAGTGGGCTGGCGATGTGGCCGGTAAAGCATGGGCAGGTTTCGTTTCGCAAAAGCATGATAATGATATCGCTGTTTTAGACTACACCTCACATGGCTGGGAAATCGGTGCTAAAGTTGCCGCCCATGGCTTTGGCTTGGTCGGTTACTACTACGATGGTGACGGCTTAGACTTCCAAACTGGTCAGCAACTCGGTGGTCTTCAATTCCTGGGCGGTTCATACGGTACAAGTGAGACCGAAGATGACGGTGGCTATGTGCAAGCGACTTACACAATTCCAGGTGTTGGCACCAAGTTAGGCGTTTCTTATGGTATCAGCAACTCCGAATTGGGTAATAACGTCAATGTGGATTTCGAAAACAAGTCATGGATCATTGGTGCTTATCATCCTCTTACCAAGAGCATGAATCTGGTAGCTGAATATATCCATCAAGATACTGAAATAGATACGCCTTTTGGTAGTATTGATGGCGAAGCTAAGACATTCGCACTAGGCGCTATCCTGTTCTTCTAGTCTTACCGCAGGGTTAACCCTGTTGTAACTTGGAGTAATAATTAAAACGGCATCTTCGGGTGCCGTTTTTTATTGGTCATTGTTCTTGTAGGAGCGACGCCCTCGTCGCGATCAAACCCTTGTCTGCACGAGAAACCTTATCAGCACGCGGTCGTGCCTTCTACAAAAGCCATTTTTTATTCCTGCTCTCGTATAATGGCGTAGATAAACTATTTTCGAATTTGCTATGAATAAAATCGGCCGTAACGACCCTTGTGCCTGTGGTAGCGGCAAAAAATATAAACATTGTTGTGCTAATAAGCCTCCAGCCACACAGGTAAATTCTCAGGCTCAACAGCAGCAATTGGCAAATGCCTTGCTTGCCGCGCACCAATTTCTGCAGGCAGGCCAGCCAGCGCAGGCCGAAGCTATCTGCCACCAGATTTTACAGGCCATACCCAGCCAGGCGGATGCTTTGCATCTGCTAGGCGTGATTGCATTGCGTGATGGCAATATTGAGCAGGCTGTTCGTTATTTGAGCCAGGCTGTGCGGCTCAATCGCGGGAATCCACAATTTATTGCCAACCTGGGGTTTGCTTACCATGAGCAAGGCCAGCTGGATCTGGCCGTCAACAATTACCGCAAGGCGATAGCACTGAACCCTGACTATGTAGATGCGCATTACAATCTGCATGCAGCTTTGCTGGATAGCAAAAACCTAAAACCTTCCATCACTTGTCTGGAACAGGTTTTGAGGCTAAACCCCAACGATATGGATGCGCGATTCATGTTGGGTTTGCTGCTGGATTATGCAGGTGAAGCCACTGCTGCTGAGACACATTTCAGGCAGGCCGAACAAAGCGCGGGCGTATTCAAGGCGCGCCTGGATGCCTGGTGCTATATTAAGGAAACAAGCGCAGCATTACCGCCGATCATGGGCAGCATGCTGCAGACATTCAGCTTGGCAATGAATGCCGCCAAGGTAAAAGGCCTGGCGCTGGAGTTTGGGGTGAGGTTTGGCACTTCAATTCGTCAAATCGCGGCTTTGGCCAAGCAGGAAGTCCACGGGTTTGATAGCTTTGAGGGTTTGCCCGAAGTTTGGCACCATGAACCCAAAGGCAGCTACACTACAAAGGGCGTAATACCTGCTGTGCCACAAAATGTAAAGCTTCACGCTGGCTGGTTTGAAGATACGCTGCCGGGATTTTTGCAGGAACATAGCGGCGACATTCGATTTATTAACATTGATTGTGATATTTATAGCTCAACCAAAACGGTGCTTACGTTGCTGGCCTCACGCATCGTGCCAGGAACAGTCATTGTGTTTGACGAGTACATAGGTAACGAACATTGGCGGGAAGATGAATTCAAGGCTTTTCAGGAAGCTGTGGCCCATAATAGCTGGAATTATGAATATCTCTGTTTTAGCATCTTCACCAAACAGGTCGCAGTGCGGATACTTAAATAATGAATATCAATCCAAACATTCAATGGCACAACGCTACGGTTAATCGAGATTTACGCCAGATTCAATCTGGCCATAAAAGCGTTATCCTTTGGTTTACCGGGCTTTCTGGCGCTGGTAAATCAACGCTGGCACACGCTGTTGAAAAAGCCCTGTTTGATGTGGGTTGCCGTACTTGATGTATTTGATGGTGACAGCGTGCGTCACGGTTTGTGTGGCGATTTGGAATTCACAGCGCGGGATCGCCAGGAAAATATTCGCCGCATAGGCGAAATGTCCAAGTTGTTCATTGAGGCCGGCATTATCGCACTAACAGCCTTTATCTCGCCTTTTAAGGAAGACCGTGATCGCGTACGTGGCTTGGTGGCCAGCAGGTGATTTTATTGAAATCTATTGTTGCGCCACGCTGGCAACATGCGAGAGCCGGGATGTGAAGGGCCTGTATGCCAGGGCGCGACAAGGCGAGATTAAGGAATTCACAGGTATTTCTTCGCCCTATCAGGTGCCAGAAGCGCCAGAATTGGTAGTTGATACAGGGGGTTCGCCGCTGGAGGCTTGTGTGGCGCAGGTGATGCAATACTTAAGCAATCACAATATTTTGTAGGAGGCACGACCTCGTGCCGATCAGGATATTCGCGACGAGGGCGTCGCTCCTACTCCTCTATTCCAAGCTCATGAATTTTGCGTGTCAGCGTATTGCGCCCCATGCCAAGCTGAGCAGCAGCTTCTATGCGGCGCCCGCCTGTGTGTTGCAATGCTTTGGTAATTAAAATGCGTTCAAATTCTTTGCTGCGCACATCCAGTACATCCTGCTCACCCCTATTCAGGGCGTCTGTTACTTCAGCGGCTAATGCCTCTTGCCATGAGGTTGAACTTGAGGGTTTGGCCGTATCTTCTTTGAGCTCTGGGGGTAGATCAGCGACATCAATATTTTGCCCGGGGGCCATTACGGTGAGCCAGTGGCAGACGTTTTCCAATTGCCTTACGTTACCACTCCAGCTCATCGTGGTGAGATAGCGTAATACGGCAGAAGAAGGCTGCTTGGTATCGACACCCAGTTCCTGAGCGCTGTGCTGTAGAAAGTGTTTAATCAGTAAAGGTATATCTTCGCGGCGCTCGCGTAACGGCGGTAAGCGCAGACGAATTACATTCAGCCGATGAAATAAATCTTCACGGAAAAGCCCAAGCTTGACGCGCTCCTCTAAATTTTGGTGAGTAGCGGCAATAATCCGCACATTGACCTTGACTGGTTGGTGGCCGCCTACGCGGTAAAACTGACCATCACACAGCACGCGCAGCAAACGGGTTTGCAAATCGGATGGCATATCACCAATTTCATCCAAAAATAATGTCCCGCCATCGGCCTGCTCAAAACGACCGCGGCGAGCGGCTTGTGCGCCAGTGAAGGCGCCGCGTTCATGGCCAAAAAGCTCTGATTCAAGCAAATCTTTAGGGATGGCAGCAGTGTTAATTGCGATAAAAGTCTTATCTGCCCGTGGGCTGTGGCGGTGTAGCGCGCTGGCTACCAGTTCTTTGCCGGTACCGGATTCGCCATTGATGAGTACTGTCGCGTGTGAGCGACTCAGTCGGCCAATAGCCCGAAAAACTTCTTGCATGGCAGGTGCCTGGCCAATGATCTCAGGTGTTTCTTCAGCTACCACAGCTTCCGTCGCCTGGTGCATGCTTTCGTCCACAGCGCGTCTAATGATTTCAATCGCCTGGTCAACATCAAAAGGCTTGGCCAGGTATTCAAATGCGCCACCTTGAAAGGCAGCCACCGCACTTTCAAGATCAGAATAAGCCGTCATGATGATGACCGGGATGTCTGGCAAACGTTTTTTTATCTCTTGTAGAAAATCAAGTCCAGAGCCATTTGGCATGCGGATATCACTAACAACAACTTGCGGCTCTTCCTTATTTAGAGCGTTAAGCGCCTCTGGTACAGAGGCAAAAGTTTTGAACTCCATGTCAGTGCGGGCGAGTGCTTTTTCAAACACCCAGCGTATGGAGCGGTCATCATCAATAATCCAGATCGGTTTCATTTTTAGCCTACGCGGTTCTCTACTGTTTAATGGTTAAGTGATTCATGGCGGTACTTTCAATGGGAAGCAGAATGGTAAAACAAGTATGTCCCACTCGGCTCTCGCATTCAATCATGCCATGATGTTGCGTAATAAATGTTTGTGCCAGTGTTAAGCCCAGCCCTGATCCCCCTTCGCGGCCAGATACCAAAGGGTAAAAGATGCGGTCACGGATTTCTACTGGTATGCCGGGGCCATTATCGATAATTTGCAATTTTATTGCTACGCGATAGCGCTTCTTCGATAAGGTGACTTGTCGTTCAGCACGGGTGCGCAAAGTGATTTGATTTTGCGCCTGACCCTGCCTCTGATTTTGCATTGCTTGAACAGCATTACGAGCGATATTTAGCACCGCCTGGATGAGTTTTTCGCGGTCGCCAATGAGTTCTGGCAGGCTGGTATCGTAATCGCGCTGCACTATCATGCCTTTGGGCGATTCTGCAAGCAGAAGACTGCGCACGCGCTCTAATACTTCATGAATGTTGGTTGGTTCATACTTGGGTACGCGGTGAGGCACCAGCAACCTGTCCATCAGTGATTGCAGACGATCAGCTTCCTTGATGATAACTTGCGTATATTCACGCAGGCTCACCTGTGGCAGCTCGTGTTCCAGAAGCTGCGCTGCGCCACGTAGTCCCCCAAGCGGGTTGCGAATTTCGTGTGCTAGATTGCGCAATAGTTCGGCATTGGCCTGTTGCTGGATGAGCATGCGCTCTTCGCGTGCAATGCGCAGTTGCTGATCCATTTGCTGAAACTCAAGCACCAGGCAGGCCGGGGCAAAATCAACAGGTGTAACGGTGCAGGTGACAGCCAGTGAGTTCTGCCGTAGCGTGGTAATAATGAATTCATGCTCACGGAATGGACTGTTATTCTCGATAGCATTTTCTACTGCCGCGTGCAAAATTTCACACCCTGGGAAAACCTGAGACAGCGGCAAGCCGCTAATTTGTTTTGCGCTTAGTGCGAACACAACTTCCGCCCCCGGATTTGCGTAGATTACACTGCGCGACTTATCCAGCAGGATGACAGCAGTGGCGAGGTGCTCCAGGCCCGCAAATGAAGCGAGGCTGGTAAATAAAGATGCGCGGGTTTGTACCATGACGCTTTAGTATAAGCAAAAGCTAGGCCATGGAGGAATATTAAAATCTGAAGTATATCTATTCCGCTGAATCCAGCTCTTTTTGGAGTAGCTCAATATTCTTCTGGTGGGTATCAACGTCGCTTTGAAGTTTTTGCATCTTTTCTTCAAACTTAGGCACGTTGCGCAAAGTCTTCCCCTGAGCGTTCTTAAATACCTCGGGATTTAATTCGCCCTCAGTCTTGGCTTTCTTGGCTTCTTCCAGTGCTTGTTGCTCTGCTTCAAGTTCTTGTTGCAAAATACCTTTGCGTGCATCGTCACGCTGATTTTGAGTTTGAGGAGTCACACGCGGGAAATCTGGGGGCGTAGCCGTTTTAGTACGATTCTTGCTACTAGACGGACTAGACCTGCCTGAGGCGGAATCATCGCGTATAAATAATACGCAATTCTTGTAGTTGCTCGCGACTTTTGTCTTGCCATCAACAAAAGCGGGAATTCCAGAATCTCCCACACACTTGTAGATATCCGCATGTGCGGCAAAGCTGATAGAACTGGCAATTAACCCAGAAATTAGCAGGATTTTTTTCATGATATTTTTCTCACAGCCTTATAGAGTGTAGTAGAGAACGCATAGTCAGGCAACGCGCTAAAGCATAAGTAAGTTGACTCAAGGCTATCATTATAAAAGAAAAAGGCAGGTTACCCTGCCTTTGGCGCCTGACTTGCCGCTTTAGCGGCATAGTGCAGGCGGACAAGCCACTCGCGGGCTTAATATCAGTTAGCAACTGTAATACATTGCAAATTCAATCGGATGCGTAGTCATGCGCATCTTGGTAACTTCTTCCATTTTTAATTCAATGTAAGCGTCAATCCAGTCATCAGAGAATACGCCGCCACGAGTCAAGAACTCACGACCATTGTCGAGGTATTCCAGCGCTTGTTCGAGCGAAGAACAAACGGTTGGGATTTTAGCGTCCTCTTCAGGAGTCAGATGGTAAAGATCTTTGGTGGCTGGTTCGCCTGGGTGAATCTTGTTTTGCACCCCGTCCAAACCTGCCATCATCATCGCGGTAAATGCTAAATATGGGTTGGCAGTAGGGTCAGGGAAGCGCACTTCGATGCGGCGTGCCTTGTCGCTCGCGACATAAGGGATGCGAACCGAGGCAGAGCGGTTCTTGGCAGAATAGGCCAATTTCACTGGCGCTTCAAAGCCAGGCACCAGGCGCTTGTAAGAGTTAGTACCCGGGTTGGTAATTGCGTTCAAGGCGCGTGCGTGCTTGAAGATGCCGCCGATGTAATACAAAGCGAACTCAGACAAACCAGCATAGCCATTACCCGCGAACAGGTTTTTGCCGCCTTTCCAGATGGATTGATGCACATGCATACCAGAGCCATTATCGCCAACGATGGGTTTAGGCATGAAGGTGGCGGTCTTGCCATAGGCATGTGCAGTGTTATGCACTACATATTTGAGGATTTGCGTCCAGTCAGCACGCTGGGTCAGGCTACTAAACAAGGTACCGATTTCGCATTGGCCAGCCGTCGCAACTTCATGGTGATGCACTTCAACAGGCACGCCCATTTCTTCCAGCGCGATACACATGGCGGAGCGGATGTCTTGCAGTGAATCGATAGGGGGTACCGGGAAATAGCCACCCTTTACGCCGGGGCGGTGACCAATATTGCCACCTTCAAATTTATCAGCGGATGACCATGCAGCCTCTTCGGAGTGAACCTTGCACATGGAGCCAGACATATCAATTGACCAGTTGACCGAATCAAAAATGAAAAATTCTGGTTCAGGGCCAAAGTACGCTGTGTCACCAACGCCGCTGGCTTTAAGGTAAGCTTCGCCGCGTTTGGCTATTGAACGTGGGCAGCGGTCGTAGCCTTTACCGTCGGTTGGATCGACCACGTCGCAGGTTAGAATCAGCGTTGGTTCGTCCATGAACGGGTCAAGGTTGGCTGTTTTTGGGTCAGGCATCAGTAGCATGTCTGAAGCATGGATACCTTTCCATCCGGCAATTGAAGAGCCATCGAAAGCGTGACCATCAGTGAATTTTGCTTCGTTAAATGCAGAAACAGGTACGGAAACATGTTGTTCTTGACCGCGGGTATCAGTGAAGCGGAAATCTACAAATTTAATCTCGTTTTCCTTCACCATTTTCATTACATCTGCAACTGCCATTTGATTCTCCTAAGTGCGATTTTAAATAGTTACAATTCAAGTTAATACAATTTTAGTTAAGTAAAAATTATAGACACAAAATTACAGCAGGAAACGTGCCAGTGCTAAATACGTGATTTATCATTTTTACACATAAGGTTACAAAAGAGAAACAGAATTGCTGGCATCAAATATGTGCAAATAAAATTTTATTTGCACCGAATTAGTGCACCAAGCGTTCCTGCATGAATGAAGCTATACTTTGAACAACTTCCAGCAGAAAGAAATCAGATTATGCAAACATTGACGAAAATATTACAAAAAGCCGGAGAGCGTGCACAGGCAGGTAATCTGTCTTATGCAGGCGCTTTAACACCACAAGAAACCTACGAGGTTTTACAATTGACCAAAAATGCGAAATTGGTTGATGTGCGTAGCCGTGCCGAGCTTGAATTAGTGGGCAAAGTTCCTCAGGCAGTAAAAATTGAGTGGGCTTTTTATCCGGGTATGGTAGCTAACCCCGATTTTGCTGCGCAGCTAACCATGCAACTGGATAAAGAATGCGCGGTGATATTTATGTGCCGTACCGGTGGGCGTTCGCATAATGCTGCTACGCTTGCCGCACAGCTTGGTTTTACCGAAGCCTATAATATGCTGGAAGGCTTTGAAGGTGAGGCCACGCCAGATACAAAGCAACGTTGCAAGATTAATGGGTGGAAACATGCCGATTTGCCTTGGACAAATGCTTAAACATGGCCGATAAGTACGCCGTTATTGGCAATCCAGTAGAGCATAGCAAATCACCATTGATCCATCAGGCGTTTGCCTTGCAAACCGGGCAAGACATTGAGTACAGCCGTGCGTTAGCGCCATTGGACTGGTTTGCTGAGACTGTACACGCTATGCGCAAAGCGGGGTTTAAGGGTGCAAATGTTACGGTGCCCTTTAAGCTGGAAGCTTTCAATTTGGCAAATCAATTAGCAGAACGCGCAAGCGACGCAGGCGCTGTGAACACTCTGATATTTGATAATCAGGGTATTGTTGGCGACAACACCGATGGTGTTGGATTGGTGCGTGATATTGAACAAAATCTGGGTATTAGCCTCGAGCAAAAAAAAGTATTGTTGATAGGTGCAGGCGGCGCTGCCGAGGGTGTGCTGCATCCTGTTTTAGAGCGGCATCCACAACTATTGGTAATTGCTAATCGCAGTCTGGATAAGGCACTTAAGATGGTGAAAAAGGTCGAAGACCAGGGCGAATATCGTTATGTGTCAGTCAATGCTTACGCGTTTGATGAATTAGAAGGCCAGCAATTTGATATTGTCATCAACGCCACCTCAACTGGATTGAACGATATACAGCTGCCGTTGCCGCACGATATTTTTGCGCAAGGTGCGCTGGCATACGACATGATGTATGGCCGTGAAACGTCTTTTATGGCTTTTGCCCGCAGCCATGGCGCAGAAAAAGTAAGTGATGGCTTAGGCATGCTGGTTGAGCAAGCGGCTGAATCATTTTTTCTATGGCGCCAGGTTAGGCCGCAGACAGCCCCGGTGTTGGCTGGGCTTAGGAATTAAGCAGTGAAAATGAATCGTTTAAAGAATTGAATAGATCAAAGCATGAGTATTAAGCAATTAGTTTGGCGTAGCTTGCTGGCGTTCATCATCATTGTCCTGCTTTATCAGCTTTGGATATTTCTGCACATTTGCTGGTGGATTAATCACAACCCCTCTGACAGCGCATTCATGCAAGACCGCTTGGAAATTCTGCAAGCAAACAACCCCGATGCTGAGCTAAGGCACAAGTGGGTGGAATACAAAAAAATATCGAACAACCTCAAGCGCGCTGTGATTGTCGCTGAGGACTCCAAGTTTATCGATCATGAAGGTTTTGACTGGGAAGGCATACAGAAGGCCTACGAAAAAAATCTGAAAAAAGGCAGGATTGTGGCGGGTGGCTCTACCATCAGCCAGCAGCTTGCCAAAAACCTGTTTCTTTCCACCAAACGCACACCTTGGCGCAAGCTGGAAGAAGCCGCCATTACGCTAATGTTGGAGAAAATGCTCAGCAAGCGGCGTATCTATGAGATTTACCTTAACGTCATCGAGTGGGGCAATGGCGTATTTGGCGCAGAAGCCGCCGCCAGACACTATTTCAAGACCAGTGCTGCAAGCCTGTCCAGCTGGCAGGCAGCCAAGCTTGCTGCCATGATTCCCAACCCCAGGTTTTATGACAAGCATCAGGAGGCACGCGGATTAGTGCGCAGAGCCGGCATTATAGAGGCGCGGATGTATCAGGTCGTCGTGCCCTGATTATTTTTTAAGTACTGTTTTCAGGTGCTTTCCGGTGTAACTTTTGGCGTTATCAGCCACTTGTTCCGGTGTGCCCTTGGCGATAATCACACCACCACCGTCGCCGCCTTCCGGTCCCAAATCTATCAACCAATCCGCAGTCTTAATCACGTCCATATTGTGCTCAATAATGACGATGGTGTTGCCATGGTCGCGCAGGCGGTGCAGCACATCCAAGAGCAATTGAATATCGGCAAAATGCAGGCCGGTGGTGGGTTCATCGAGGATATACAGCGTGCGGCCGGTATCGCGCTTGGATAGTTCCAGAGCTAACTTCACCCGCTGCGCTTCGCCACCGGAGAGTGTGGTGGCCGATTGCCCGAGCGTGATGTAACCCAGGCCGACATCAAGTAGTGTGCGCAGCTTTCGTGCAATGACGGGTTGTGCATTGAAAAATCCGTGCGCCTGCTCTACCGTCATTTTCAGTACTTCACGGATGTTCTTTCCCTTAAAGTGGATTTCCAGGGTTTCCCGATTGTAACGATCGCCCTTGCACACGTCGCAGGGCACGTAAACGTCGGGTAAAAAATGCATTTCTACGCGGATGACGCCGTCACCCTGGCAAGCTTCGCAGCGGCCACCCTTGACGTTAAATGAGTATCTGCCCGGGCCATAACCGCGTGCGCGCGATTCCGGCACGCCAGCAAACAATTCACGAATCGGGGTAAATAAGCCAGTATAAGTGGCAGGGTTGGAGCGCGGCGTACGCCCGATCGGGCTTTGGTCTACATCGACGACTTTATCGAAAAATGCCAAGCCATCAATTGCGCCAAAAGGCGCAGGCTCAGTAGAACTGCCATACAGATGCTGCGCTATTGCACGATAGAGCGTGTCGTTAATCAGCGTGGATTTACCCGAGCCGGAAACGCCAGTGACGCAGGTGAGCAACCCTACAGGTAAATCCAGGGTGACATCCTTAAGATTATTGCCTGTGGCATGGGTCATCTTTAGCCAGCGTTTGGGGTCGGGCACATGCCGTTTTTTAGGCAGCGCAATCTGTTTTGTCCCGCAAAGATATTGCCCGGTCAGTGAGCTTTTATTTTGCTGGATTTCGGTTGGCGTACCTTCTGCCACAATTTGGCCGCCGTGCTCGCCAGCGCCGGGGCCAATATCTACTACGTAATCAGCGGCCAGGATAGCGTCATGATCGTGTTCGATGACAATCACAGTATTACCGATGTCGCGCAGACGCTTGAGTGTTTCCAGCAGGCGATCATTGTCACGCTGATGCAGGCCGATGGAAGGTTCGTCCAGCACATACATGACGCCTGTCAGGCCAGAGCCGATTTGCGAGGCCAGGCGTATGCGTTGTGCTTCACCGCCGGATAATGTCTCTGCCGAACGCGAGAGGGAAAGATATTCCAGACCGACGTTGGTTAGAAATTTTAAACGGCTGCTGATTTCCTTGACAATTTTATCGGCAATCGCTAATTTCTGGCCCGTCAGCGCCAGTGTGTCAAAGAAATTGAGTGTCTGTTTTAGAGGGGTTTCGCAAACTTCGTGGATATTTTTCCCACCTACTTTTACATGGCGCGCTTCAATTCTCAATCGAGTGCCACTGCAATCCGGGCAGGCCTGTGAATTAAGGTATTTCGCCAATTCTTCGCGCACCGTGCTTGAATCGGTCTCGTGGTAGCGGCGTTGCAGGTTGTTGAGGATGCCCTCAAACGCATGGCTTTTTTGGAAAAACATGCCGCGTTCATTCATATATTTAAACGCAATAGCTTCTTTGCCGCTGCCATGCAACAAGGCCTGCTGGATGTGAGGTGGCAGATGCTCAAAAGTGGTGTCGAGGCTAAATCCATAATGGGTTGCCAGGCTTTGCAGCATTTGAAAATAGAACTGGTTGCGCCTGTCCCAGCCCTTGATTGCACCAGCAGCCAACGACAAGTGCGGGAAGGCCACCACGCGTTTGGGGTCAAAAAAGCTGATCTGGCCCAAACCGTCACATTTCGGGCAAGCGCCCATTGGGTTGTTGAACGAAAACAGGCGCGGCTCCAGCTCTGCCAGGGAGTAATCGCACAGCGGGCAGGAGAATTTTGCCGAGAATAGATGTTCTTTTGCGTTATCCATCTCCATTGCAATTGCCTTGCCTTCTGCCAGACGTAGCGCGGTCTCGAATGATTCGGCAATGCGCTGTTTCATGTCCACTTTTACTTTCAGCCGGTCAACCACTACATCTACATTGTGTTTAGTGGTTTTGGCCAGCTTGGGGATAGCGTCCATTTCGTAAATCTTGCCGTCTACACGCACTCTTACAAATCCCTGCGCTTTTAACTCATCAAATAAATCCAGCTGTTCGCCTTTGCGGTTCGCCACCAAAGGCGCCAGTATCATGAGCTTGGTGTCTTCCGGTAGTCCAAGCACGCTATCCACCATCTGTGAAACGGTCTGCGCTTCAAGCTTGATGTGGTGTTCAGGACATTCCGGGTCACCAGCGCGGGCGTATAGCAGACGCAGATAATCGTGAATCTCGGTGACGGTGCCGACGGTAGAACGCGGATTGTGCGAGGTGGATTTTTGCTCAATGGAAATGGCAGGCGAGAGGCCTTCAATCAGATCAACATCGGGTTTATCCATGCGCGCCAGGAATTGCCGTGCATAAGCCGAGAGCGACTCCACATAGCGACGCTGACCCTCGGCGTAAAGCGTATCGAAAGCAAGTGAAGATTTTCCCGAGCCAGAAAGTCCGGTAATGACAATCAGTTTGTTGCGCGGCAGATCCAGCGAAACGTTTTTTAGGTTGTGCGTGCGTGCGCCGCGTATGCGAATAAAATCCATCGTATTTCTATCGGCCTAAGTAAATTTAATCTCGCTTGAGCACCTACAACAGCACATGACTTTGTAGGGCAACCTGTTAATATACGCAATTCCCAGCCCTACATTCAATAACTTTCAATGCAATATACAGAATCAATGTCGCCGCCTGAGCTGCGCGCGAGTATCAGCCTAGCCTCCATTTACGGTCTGCGTATGTTGGGCATGTTTCTCATTCTGCCGATTTTTTCGATTTATGCAGAAACGCTGCCTGGCGGCCAAAACCATGTGATGATTGGTTTAGCACTTGGTGCTTATGGTCTTACGCAGGCATTGTTTCAACTGCCGTTCGGCATGGCATCAGATAAATTTGGGCGCAAACGCGTGATTTATATCGGCCTTGCGATGCTTGTGATTGGCAGCATCACTGCGGCGTTAGCCACCGATATTTACACCGTGATTATCGGCCGCTCTATCCAGGGCGCTGGCGCGATTTCAGCCGCAGTCACTGCGTTGGTGGCCGACTTAACTCGCGAAGAGCATCGCACCAAGGCGATGGCCATGATAGGCGGCACCATCGGCGTGACATTCGCTTTGTCATTGGTTGCCGGCCCTGCGCTTAATCAATGGATAGGTGTTTCCGGCATTTTTTGGCTGACTGGAATTCTGGCTATGCTGGCGATTCTGGTGGTTAAATTCGTCGTGCCTGACCCACTGATCAGCCGTTTTCACTCTGATGCTGAAGCGGTTCCGGCGCGTCTGAAGGGAGTATTGCAAAACCCGCAATTGCTACGCCTCAACTATGGCATATTTGCCTTGCATGCGGCGCAAATGGCGATGTTCGTGGTGGTGCCCTTTGCCATCAAACAAACCAGCGGCATGGGCGTCAATGACCATTGGCAGATTTACCTGCCTATCCTGCTGCTGTCTTTTGCCCTGATGCTGCCTGCAATTATTGTGGGCGAAAAACGCGCAAAATTAAAGCCGGTTTTTGTTTTGGCAGTCGCGCTGATGCTGGTTGCGCAGATGCTCTTTGCCGCGTCTATCCAGCATTTCTGGGGTGTCGTTATTTCGCTTGGCGTTTACTTCACCGCCTTTAATATTCTTGAGGCGAGCCTGCCCTCCATAATCTCTAAAGTTGCCCCTGCGGCATCCAAAGGAACTGCGATGGGCGTGTATAATACTGCTCAATCGTTAGGCATATTTGTGGGCGCTGTTGCAGGCGGTTATTTATCGCACTATTACAGCTTTTCAGCAGTATTCATGTTTTGCAGTGTGCTGATGGCGCTGTGGCTATTCCTGGCATTAAGCATGCAGGCGCCACCAGCGGTTAAGAGCAAAATGTATCATTTGGGTGAAATTAGTACGGCCAGCGCTAAAACGCTATCAGACCGCCTGAGCAAGCTGCCAGGTGTGCGCGAAGCCGTAGTCATTGCGGAAGAAGGTTTAGTGGTGCTCAAAGTGGATATGCAGCAAAACTGGGATGAGCAGGCGGCCTTGCGCCTTATAGGTAAACAAGCCTCGCTATAGCCAGGCAGGCTGCAATAAAAGGGAGAATGAGATGGCATCTGTCAATAAAGTAATACTGGTGGGCAATCTGGGGCGCGACCCCGAGGTGCGTTATATGCCTAATGGCGAGGCGGTGTGCAATTTCAGTATTGCCACCACGGAAAATTGGAAAGACAAAAACGGCCAGAAGCAGGAAAAAACCGAATGGCACAATATTGTGATGTATCGCAGATTGGCCGAAATTGCCGGAGAGTATTTGAAAAAAGGCCGCTCGGTGTATGTGGAAGGCCGTTTGCAAACACGCAAATGGGAAAAAGAAGGCGTGACGCGCTATAGCACCGAAATCATTGCCGACCAGATGCAAATGCTGGGTAGCCGCGAAGGCGGTGGAAGCTCGAATGCCAGCTACGATGGCGGCCCAGCCGATGAGATGAATCAGGATGCAGGTCCGGCATCAGATCAATCGTCTCCCGCCGAAACATCTTCGGCCAAGGACAAGACATCGGCAGCCAAGCCTGCAGCTGGCGGTTCTGGTTTCGATGATTTTGAGGACGATATTCCATTTTAACAGGGTATTGATATATGCCTATTTACGATTACCAATGCAGCAGTTGCGGCTTCAAAAAAGAAGTGATGCGCAAAATCAGCGAGCCAAATCTAACGGCCTGCCCGGAGTGCGGCAAACAGACTTTTGCCAAACAGCTTTCTGCGCCCAGCTTTCAACTGAGCGGTAGCGGCTGGTATGCCACCGATTTCAAGAATTCCGGCGCCAAAAAAGGCGAAGCCAAACCCGAGAGTAAGCCAGATAACAGTTCGCCAGATAACAGTTCGCCAGATAAAAAAACAGAAAAGAAAACAGAATCAACCGAAGCTCCTGCATCCGCAACCCCGGTTGTGCCTGTCACTAATGCCAATCAAACTAGATAAAGTTATGACAAAACGCTATTTCATTACCGGCTTGCTGGTGCTGGTGCCTCTGGTCATCACCATCTGGGTGCTAAAAAGCCTGATCGGCTTGATGGACCAAAGCTTGCTGCTACTGCCAGCATCCTGGCGGCCGCTGGCGCAGACCGGTTACGATATCCCAGGCGTCGGTGCTTTGCTTACCGTGCTCATTGTGTTTGTCACCGGCATGGTCGCCACCAATTTCTTTGGCAAACGTATCCTGCTGTTCTGGGAAGCCCTGCTTGCCCGCGTACCCGTGGTCAAATCCATTTATTACAGTGTCAAGCAGGTATCCGACACCTTGTTTTCTGATTCTGGCGTGGCTTTCCGCAAAGCGCTGTTAGTACAATATCCACGTGAAGGCAGCTGGACCATCGGCTTTATGACGGGCGTACCTGGCGGCGATGTGGTGAATCATCTGAAAGGTGATTATGTCAGCGTGTATGTGCCAACTACCCCCAACCCGACCTCCGGTTTTTTCCTGATGATGCCCAAAGCAGACGTCATTGAGTTGGATATGAGCGTAGATGAAGCCTTGAAATACATTATCAGCATGGGCGTGGTAGCGCCGGGAAAAACCAAAAAACGCGCTGCCAAGCCCGCTAGTGAATCACCAGCCAAACCTCTTTCCAGCCTTTAAGATTAAGAGTTCCTGAATATGCGTACTCATTACTGCGGCGCTGTTAACCGCGAACTTATTGGCCAAACCGTTACCCTTTGTGGCTGGGCGCACCGTCGCCGTGACCACGGCGGCGTGATTTTTATAGATTTGCGCGACCGCGAAGGCATGGCGCAAGTCGTGATTGACCCGGATACCAAGGAAGCTTTTGCCATTGCAGAATCCATTCGCAACGAGTTTGTGCTTAAAGTGGTGTGCAAGGTGCGTGCCCGTCCGGAAGGAACGGTCAACTCTAACATTCCAACTGGTGAAGTGGAAATGCTGGCGAGCGAGATTGAAATCCTCAACCCATCGCTCACCCCGCCTTTCATGCTGGACGATGAGACGCTTACAGAGACCGTAAGGCTGGAACACCGCTACATCGACCTGCGCCGCCCAGCGATGCAAAAAAACCTGATGCTGCGCTATCGCGTATCCAAAACTCTGCGCGATTATCTGGATATCAACGGTTTTATTGAAGTTGAAACGCCGATGCTTACCCGTAGCACACCGGAAGGCGCGCGCGATTACCTGGTGCCATCACGCGTACATGCCGGCCATTTTTTCGCCTTGCCGCAATCACCGCAGCTGTTTAAACAACTGTTGATGGTGTCAGGTTTCGACCGCTACTTTCAGATTACCAAATGTTTCCGCGATGAAGATTTGCGCGCCGACCGCCAGCCGGAATTCACCCAGGTAGATATCGAAACCTCCTTCCTGAGCGAAGAAGAAATCATGAACATCGTCGAAGAAATGATTCGGCAGATGTTCAAGAGCGTGCAAGGCGTGGAGCTGCCAGCCGCATTCCCCAGAATTTCCCATGCTGAGGCAATGAATAAATACGGCTCCGATAAGCCGGATATGCGCGTCACCCTGGAAATTACTGAGCTTACCGACGTGATGAAGGATGTCGATTTCAAGGTATTCTCCGGCGCTGCTAATATGGAAGGCGGCCGCGTAGCTGCCCTGCGTGTGCCTAATGGCGGGGCAATTTCGCGCTCCGAGATTGATGCCTATACCGAATTCGTCAAGATTTACGGCGCCAAGGGCTTGGCCTATATCAAGATTAACGACGTGACCAAACTGAATGAAGAAGGCCTGCAAAGCCCAATTGTTAAAAATATCCACGTCAAGGCCCTGCAAGCGGTAATAGACCAGACAGGCTCGCAGAATGGCGATATCGTGTTCTTTGGCGCAGATAAAGCCAAAGTGGTGAACGAGGCTTTAGGTGCTTTAAGAGCCAAAATCGGCCACGAAAAAAATCACCTCGATGGCCGCGCCTGGGCGCCGCTGTGGGTTACGGATTTTCCCATGTTCGAGTTTGACGAAGAAAATAACCGTTGGGCTGCATTGCATCACCCGTTCACCGCGCCAAAAGACGGCCATGAAGATTTGCTCACTACCAACCCTGGTGCAGCAATGTCCAAGGCCTACGATATGGTTATCAACGGCTGGGAAGTCGGCGGCGGCTCGGTGCGTATCCACAAGCAGGAAGTGCAATCCAAAGTGTTCGACGCACTGAATATCAGCAAGGAAGAAGCGCAGGAGAAATTCGGCTTCTTGCTCGATGCCCTGCAATACGGCGCGCCACCGCATGGTGGCCTGGCATTTGGTCTCGACCGTCTAGTCACACTGATGGCTGGCGCCGAGTCCATCCGCGATGTGATCGCCTTCCCCAAGACCCAGCGTGCACAGTGCCTGATGACTAACGCGCCGAGTGAAGTGGATGAGAAGCAGTTGCGGGAGTTGCACATACGCCTTCTATAGTGGACCCTGAATTTCAGACAGTGAATTAAGATAGAAGCCTGCCGTAAAAAAGGAGCAGGTGATGAGTGAAAGCAAGCGCAAGAATTTTACCAGCGGGTTCAAGGCCAAGGTGGCGCTGGAAGCGATCCGTGGCGTGAAGACATCGAACGAGATTGGACAGGAGTTTGGCGTACATCCGACGCAGGTTGGTTTGTGGAAGAAGGAATTGCAGGAGCAGGCGTCAAGTCTGTTTGATGCCAAGCGCGGCCCCAAACCTGCCGACCCGTCCGCCAGCCCGGAGCGCCTGTATTCCGAGATCGGCCGACTGAAGATGGAACTGGACTGGCTCAAAAAAAAGTCTGGGATATGCCTGCCATGACTCGCAGGTCATGGATCAGCACCGAAGAGTCGCTGGCGGTGACCCGGCAATGTGAGCTGGTCGTGGTCAACCGCACCACGGTCTATGCGCCGCACCTGGTTGCAGAACCGGACGCGCAGGAACTGGCGTTGCTGTCACTGATCGACACCGAGTACACGCGCCACCCGTTCTACGGCAGCCGCAAGATGACGGTGTATTTGCGCGACCTGGGGCAGGCGATCAACCGCAAGCGGGTGCAGCGACTAATGCGTATGCTGGGGCTGGCCGGGATGGCGCCGGGGCCTCATACCAGCCAGCCACACCCGCAGCACAAGGTGTATCCGTACCTGCTGCGCGGCGTGCTGGTGACCCGGCCCAACCAGGTGTGGAGCACGGACATCACCTATATCCGCCTGCCGCGCGGGTTCGTGTACCTGGTGGCGGTGATCGACTGGTACTCGCGGCGCGTGCTGTCATGGCGGCTGTCCAACACGATGGATAGCGAGTTCTGTGTGGATTGTCTGGAACAGGCGTTGCAGAGTCATGGCACGCCGGAGATATTCAACACCGACCAGAGCCTGCCCCGTACCCGATACGGGGGCTGCCAGTTTACCAGTGAGGCATTTACCGAAGTGCTGTTGAAAAAAGGCATTGCAATCAGTATGGACGGACGGGGCCGTGCGCTGGATAATATTTTTGTGGAACGGCTGTGGCGCAGCGTCAAGCACGAAGACGTGTATCTGAAAGGGTACGCCTCGGTCTCTGAATGGTTGTTAGGGTTGACGGAATACTTTGTGTTTTACAACGGGGAAAGAAAGCACCAGTCGCTGGGCTACGACACGCCCGATGAGGTCTATCGGACAGGGGTCGGTGGCGGCGCCAGGATTGTGGATAAATACGGCGAGGCAGAAAAAACGCGTTTAGAGAAAAGAGAGAAAGTAGAAATAGAAACAAAAACAGAAGAAAAAAACCGGGGCAGCGCCGTTCGGCTGCATGTAAAAGGCGACCATCTTAAACTCGATGTATTATTGTCTTGACCGAGGGGTCCACAATATTCGTCAGCCTGCTGCGTAAAATGAACTTACTTGCGCTAGCGGTGTTGCGCCATCTTGCCGTACAAATACGTACTGTCTGCGAGGGCCGCGCCTAGCCAGCGCGGCGCGAATTTCATTTTTTGAAAACAATCACAAATGATTCTTCAAATGAATGTTGGGTTTGCCGAGGGTTACACAAGCCCATCTCAAAGAATCAGGGTCATTAGCGAAAACTGGCTGGCCAAGAATGGCTATTGTCCAACTTGTGGCCAAAATCTTAAAGCCGCCAAAGTGAATGCTAGAGTTTTTGATTTTGAATGTGTTTCATGTGCCCATGAATTTGAGCTAAAGAGTCAGCGTGCTATAAAAACCGTTAGTAAGATTAATGACGGAGCCTATTCTTCAATGATGGAGAGAATAATTGACACGAAAAGCCCTCATTTTTTCTTTCTTGGATACAATGCCAAATTCTCTGTAACCAATCTATTGGCTGTTCCCAACTACTTTTTTCAATCTTCTGTCATAGAAAAAAGAAAGCCACTTGCTATTACCGCTAAAAGAGCTGGTTGGGTAAGCTGCAATATACTTCTTGATCAAATACCCGAAATAGGTAAGATCAAATTGGTTCAAAACGGCGAGATTATTCCCCAAGAAGCGGTAATTAAAACTTGGAAGAAAACGGCGTTTCTTGCCCAAGAAAATAAAATTGAAGCTCGTGGCTGGACATTAGACGTGATGAAATGTATCGAGCGCATTCAATCAAAGGAATTTAGTCTTGAGTCGCTTTATAAGTTTGAGCCTGAATTAGCTCACAATCACCCGCTTAATAATTTTGTAAAAGATAAAATTCGACAACAGTTACAAGTTCTTAGAGACAAAGGGTATCTGGATTTTGTAAGACCTAGATATTACAAACTGATTGATTAGCCATGACCAGCCCATATTTAATGCAAACAGGAATAGTTGAGCAGCTCTTAGGTGCGGCTACTAATATTTTGCCTATTCTTCCAGAGGGGGAATCTAAGCAAGCTTTCATAAAGGCAATGGATAACTTCAAAGACGTAATTACTCCAAGTGCAATTTCTCTGAGTGAGATTTATGAGTATTTGTCTACCCATTCGATTGCTCCAACTAAAGAAGAAGCAATTAATCTACTAGAAAATGCTGCGTATGACATTGACCTTAACTATGCTACGGACGCGGTTATTTATCATGTTGACGAATATATTTCAGGTATTGACTGATAATTTATGCCCGTTTTAAGAGTAATTGGTGGCATATAAAATCCCCGTTTCTGTTTTGGTGTTAATTCACACCCCCGATTTGCAAGTGCTTATCATGGAGCGCGCGGATAAAAAAGGCTTCTGGCAATCGGTGACAGGCAGTCTGGAAGCGGGCGAGACGCTACAGGATGCGGCGATTCGTGAGGTGCAGGAAGAAACCGGATTAAACGCCACGAGTTACAAGTTCACCGACTGGCAGCTATCCAACGAATACGAGATTTACCCGCATTGGCGTTACCGCTATGCGCCTGACGTGACACATAACACCGAACATGTGTTCGGCCTGGAATTACCAGCGCCGTTGCCTGTCCAACTCTCTGCCGACGAACATGTACGCTACGAATGGGTGGATTGGCGCGACGCAGCAATACGCGTTTTCTCCTGGACCAACGTGGTTGCGCTACGTCAATTAGGTGAGCGGCACGGCCTAAAGTTGTAAGATGGGCGAATAGCCCCATATAAAGCCATTATGCAAACGACAACCTTAAAATTAAAACCGGCAAAATTTGAGCCGATCAAATTTGAGCGCTTTCAGGCGACGCAAGAGGGCGAGCTGCAAGAGCGCATCGTCAATGCGCGCAAAAAACTTGGCTCACGGCTGGTGATTCTTGGCCACCACTACCAGCAGGAAAGCGTTTACCGTCATGCCGATTTAACCGGCGATTCGCTGAAGTTATCGCGCCACGCGGCAGAGGTGGATGCAGAATACATTGTCTTTTTAGGCGTGCATTTTATGGCCGAGGTGGCGGATATTCTCTCGCGCCCTGACCAAAGCGTGATGCTGCCCGACCTTGCCGCGGGTTGCTCGATGGCGGATATGGCAAACCTGGCAAAAGTGGAACGCTCGTTCCGCGAGTTATCCAAGGTACTGGATTTTGATAAAACCATCACACCGCTCACTTATATCAATTCCGCTGCTGATCTCAAAGCCTTTTGCGGTGAGCATGGCGGCATTGTCTGCACCTCTACCAACGCTACCAAGATGATTGAATGGAGCTTTGCTCAACGCGAAAAAGTGCTGTTTTTCCCTGACCAGAACCTGGGCCGCTGGAGCGGCCACAAAATGGGAATCCCGCTCGAGCAAATGCCGGTATGGGACCCAGACCAGCCGATGGGCGGCCTGACCGATGAGCAAATCAAGAACGCAAAAATCCTGCTGTGGAAAGGCCACTGCGCGGTGCACCAGATGTTCCGTGCACAGAACGTCATCAATTTCCGTCGTGAGCACCCGGAAGGCATCGTGATTTCGCACCCGGAAGCGCCCTATGAAGTTTGTCTGCAATCCGATTACGTGGGTTCGACGGAATACATTATCAAAACGGTTAGCGCCGCACCGGCTGGCAGGCACAGAGCTGAATCTGGTAAACTGCCTGGCGGAGAGGATGAAGCCGGAAGGCAAGATTGTGCAGTTTATGTCGCATGTGGTGTGTGAGTGCTCCACCATGGCAAGAATAGACCTGCAGCCACCTGGCCTGGACGCTGGAAAATCTCGCAGCAGGCAATGTGGTGAACCAGATCAAGGTATTGCCACAAGAAGCCACGCTCGCCAAACTTGCCCTACAACGTATGCTGGATGCCTCTTAAATTCAAACTTCGTCACGATACTGCGCTGCTCAAAGGCTGATTGAGTTTGCATAACACGCTACGCATCGCTACTTTTAACATCCACAAAGGTGTTACCAACCTTAGTACGCGCTTTGCGCTGCACGAACAGCGCGAACTAATCCGCAAGCTACAGGTTGATATTGTATTTTTGCAAGAAGTGCGCGATGAGCACGTCAAACACAGCAGGCGTTTCAAAACCTGGCCTGAAGCCGGACAGGCAGAGTTTCTCGCTGACGCAGTCTGGCCGGATTATGCCTATGGCAAAAATTCGGTTTACCCCGCCGGGCATCATGGCAACGCCTTGCTTTCAAAATACCCCATCATTAAAACCACCAATGAAGATATTTCGGCGCATGCAACAGAAGGGCGTGGCATGTTGCATTGCGAAATCGAAGTGCCGGGATGGGATATGCCTGTGCACTGCATTTGCGTGCATCTCGGCTTGTTTGCACGCTGGCGGCTCAAACAATTATTGGAGGTGCGCGATCGCATAGAAAATACGGTGCCGCCGAATGCGCCGCTGATTATTGCAGGTGATTTTAACGATTGGGGTATGCGGTCCGGCCGCCTGTTTGCCGAGAGTTTGCATTTGCGCGAAGTGTTTGAGCGCAGTAACGGCAAGCCGGCACGCAGTTTCCCATCATGGCTGCCGGTGCTACGCCTGGATCGCATCTACACCCGAGGTTTCCACGTTAAGCATGTGCAAGTACACTCGGGCCCGCACTTCATTAGGGTATCTGACCACGCTGCGCTCACTGCGACCTTATTGAAAATATGATGCATTTTAAAGAAGGCAATCAAGTCACACTTCTGCGCAATGGCACGGAGTATTTTCCTGCGCTGGAAGCGGCAATTGACAGCGCAGGACAAGAAGTTTATCTACAAACTTATATTTTTGATCCGGATAACACAGGTATGCGTATTGCTGACGCCCTCAAGCGAGCCGCAATTCGTGGTGTGGTGGTGTGTGTGCTGCTGGATGGCTTTGGCTGCAAAGATATGCCCCCGGCATTTGTGCAGGATATGCGGCAGGCAGGTGTTGGCGTACTGATTTACCGGCCTAAAATTTCCCCCTGGACATTTAGGCGCCAGCGCCTGCGCCGTCTGCACAGCAAGCTGATTGTGGTTGATGGCAGAATTGCCTTTGTTGGGGGCATCAACATCATTGACGATCTCAACACGCCCGACCATACGCCACCAAGGATAGATTATGCGGTCAGCGTTGAAGGGCCATTGCTTGTTGCCATGCGCGCCAGCGCCCGCCGATTATGGCGCTCGGTGGCCTGGGCATCGCTGCGCCATCTGGATGCGGCAAGGCTGCCTGTTGAGCATGACAAGCCAGGCAATATGCGCGCTGCTTTTGTAGTGCGTGACAATGTCTGGCACAGGCGAGACATTGAAAAAGCTTATCTGGCCGCTATCGAAGAAGCAAAATCAGAAATCGTTATCGCCAATTCCTATTTTTTACCCGGCATACGTTTTCGTCGCGCGCTGATTGCAGCTCGCAAGCGAGGTGTTCGGGTTATTTTGCTGTTGCAGGGTCGGGTGGAATATTTGCTGGTAGATTATGCTGCGCACGCACTCTACCAAAAGTTTCTCGCTGCCGGTATTGAGATTTATGAATATCAAACCAGCTTTATGCATTCCAAGGCGGCTGTGATAGACCAGTATTGGGCCACGGTAGGCTCTTCCAATATTGACCCTTTTAGTTTGTTGCTGGCGCGTGAGTCCAATATCGTGGTGGAAGATGCCAGTTTTGCCGCCGAATTACGTAAAGATATTCAGAAATCGATGGATATGGGCGCAAGTTTGCTGAGCGCCGATGATTGGCAACGCGTCCCCATGATCAGGCATTTTATTTCCTGGCTGATTTATGGGCTAATGCGGGTGGCACTGGGTGTGGTCGGTTACCCCAATAGCCATTAGCCACCTGATTAGCCGTTCGGCAAGCGGGGCCAGGTTTGCCGCAGGGGTGACAAAACTTTATAATTTACGCTTGTTGCCGGTGTAGCTCAGTTGGTAGAGCAGCGCATTCGTAATGCGAAGGTCACCAGTTCGATTCCGGTCATCGGCACCATCTTATTTATATCTTGACATACACATAAATATACACATAATATTAACCGATGCACTACGAATATAGCTCGGCTAAAAAGGCCGCCAATCTCAAAAAGCACGGGCTATCTTTCGATGATGCAAGGCAAGTGATAGAAAGCAGCCAAACCGTCACTTTTGAAGACAATCTCTACGATTATGGTGAGGCGCGCTATATCACGCTTGGGCTACTTAATGGTGATGTTGTTGTTATAACCACGGCTGAAACCGATACCACAATCCGCATTATTTCAATGCGAAAGGCAGAAAAACATGAGCAACCAATCTACTACCAAAATCGTTGATGATGCACCCATTAGCCAGGCCGACATTGATAGCGGACGGCTGGTGCTTACAAAGCGCAATGCAAGCGGCGCAGTGCTGCCAGCCAAGCAACGGGTGAACATGTTTTTAGATGCAGCAACGCTGGCTTATTTCAAAGCCAAAGCCGGTGGGCGCGGCTATCAAACGCTGATCAATGAAACCCTGAAACAGGCTATGCAAGCAGAAAACGTGGAGACCGTTATCCGCAAGGCGATTCGTGAGGAATTGCGTAAAGGTGCGTAGCCGTTTAGTCGCACCTAGCCTGCTAAGTGCTCGAATACGTTTTAACGTGTTCAATATTTAATTTTGGATGGGGAAGAGCTATGAGTAATAAAGTGTTTCTAGCAATCCTTGGAGTGATTTTGGTTGCCCTGATAGGGTGGTAATGTCTATGATTACAAGGTCGTAGGGACACATATTGTCTATCGAATTAATAGATTCACGCATAAAGTTGATGCTCTCTACTCAGGTCAAAGAGAATGGGAGGAGATACAAGAGACCCCTCGGCAGCATCACCCCGCTAACGAAGGTCACCCGGCAGACTTGTCCGACTGGATTCCTCCGGCAGAGGCACCCGCATCCCCGGCACAGTAGCTTGTCTTAATTGGGAGCGAGATATGAACGACAGCCAACAATATAAATAATGCTTAATCTGTTGTGTCTTTGCTAAAAAAATTCAGTTTTTCATCGCGCGGAATCCGCTTGAGCTGCGCTTCTGCAATCGAGGCCATTGAGCGATCTGGGTAGGGTTTTGTAGCGAGCACTTTAAGGGGTGGGTTGGCACGCGTATATTTTGCCCCACGGCCTTCTTTATGTGCGGTAATGCGAGCTTCGAGGTTGTTGGTGATGCCGGCGTAGTAAGCGCCGCCCTTACATTCCAGCAAGTAGAGACACCAGCCCGTGCTTTTAACGCTGGGTTTAGTCGACAGCTTAGTAATCGGCGCTATGGCCGGTGGAATAATCCATCGGCACGTCGTTCTGCCATTCCCCACACTTGTTGCAGCGGTGATCGTGCATGGTCTGGCTCAAGGTAAGGCGATCGTGGCCGCAAAAACGGCAGACCAGTGGATGCTTGGCCGAGGCCTCTACAGCGTCATGATGCTCATGCGCAACTTTTGAACTACCCAAACCGTATTTATTATCCATGGCTTTTCTCCATAGTTAATACAGTACAAAATTATTCATTATTCAGTGTATGAATATAGCCCAGTCAGCATAAAAATGCATGGGAAATTTTAATGGCAAGCGGTAGATTCTGCTGCCACTGCATTGCCCCAGCTTAATGCTTTTGCCAAGGCTGCTGTACTGGCCTGGTTGAGTGCGGGGACGCCGCCTTTGGCATCCGCCGAAGTAGCTGCAACTTTTTCATGGATTTGCTTATGGGCAATTATTTTGCGTGTTTTTTTGTCTCTTAAAACCGCACTAAGCTGGGTGATGCAGCACATAAGCAATTTCCATTACCCGTAAGCCGAGCAATTGCGCCGCATCAGCCAGATGATGCCCAAAATTTAAAACCGCCTCGCCCAACTGAACAAAAGGCACTGACCAGTCAGATCTTTTCTGAACACTTTTTTTTGTGGCAAGTCCGCCAAGCATTTCAAACAATGGCCTATGCTCAGGTTTCAGTGCGATACGTGCGTCTATCTTGCCATCCCCCCCGCCCACAAGACCGCAGCCCCGCAGTATCAAGTTGTTCAACTTCTTGTAGATCCCACTGCGTGAAAGGGTCAGCAAAAAATGGATTTAATGATTCCTTGAGGTGAGCAAAATCGTTTTCCTGGGCGCGCAAAGACCATTGACCCACGAGCCGTACATGCTGGCGCCCTTGGTCGTCCTGGTTAATCTGAAAGTTTGCTGCAGCCATTCATAATCCTCTTTAGTAATTGATTATACGCAGAAATGCTTGCGCGACAATCCAAGGAACCTCTGATTAATGTTGCACTGCGTAACTAGAAATAATATTGTAAGACTTTCTATCAAAAGCATTTTGCGGAGAGTTGTTATGAAAAGCTATCGTAAAGAACTATGGTTTAACCCGCCTACTCGCGTTGCCTTTATCAATATTACTTATCAAGTGCAGGAATGCCTGCAAGAAAGTGGCGTGCGCGAAGGATTGGCACTGGTGAATGCCATGCATATCACTGCCAGCGTATTTATCAATGATGATGAATCGGGTTTACACCATGATTACACAGAGTGGCTGGAGCGATTGGCGCCGCATGAGCCTATTCGCAATTATCGCCATAACGATACCGGTGAAGATAATGCTGATGCGCATATGAAGCGCCAGGTAATGGGGCGCGAAGTGGTAGTGGCGATTACCGAAGGGCGGCTGGATTTTGGCCCCTGGGAGCAGATTTTTTATGGCGAATTTGATGGTCGCCGCAAAAAGCGTGTGCTGGTCAAGATTATTGGCGAGTGAACACGGCGCTACGTTTACGATACTAGCCCTGGATATAGCTTTCCAGCTGCTTGATTAAAAGCTCCTGCCCGGCAATGGTTTCTTTTACCAGGTCGCCAATAGACAAAATACCAGTAACCCTGCCGTCCTCAATCACAGGCAGATGACGTATGCGTTTGTCGGACATTAGCGCCATGCATTCTTCTACCGTGTTTTTGGGCGTTACGGTAATTACATTTGTTGTCATTACCACTTTGATGCGGGTGGTCTTGGCAGTTTTGCCTTTAAGTTCCACTTCGCGCGCGTAGTCGCGCTCAGAGAAAATACCGGCAAGATGACCATCCTCCAGTACCAGCAAGGCGCCAATATGTTTCTCTGCCATGATGATCAGCGCATCGTAAATAAGAGTGTCAGGCGTTATAGAGACAATGTTTAAGGCCTTACTGCCTAATATTTGATGTATGCTTTTCATAAACCCTCCCGTAGCTGTCGACTAGTTTTTATAAAATATACACCTTTCCTCGTTAGGGCTAAAGCCTAACTTTTATAAACACGTTTCATCTCCATGTCGAAATCGGAATCACGGGTTGCATATGCTAAAATTTGGTAAATATTTAACGTTCTAAAAGGGTTAAAGCAATGGCAGGGCATAGCAAATGGGCCAACATCCAGCATCGTAAAGGTCGGCAGGATGCCAAGCGTGGCAAGATTTTCACCAGATTGATTAAAGAAATCACAGTGGCTGCCCGCATGGGCGGTGGCGACGTGGGTGCTAATCCGCGGCTGCGAGTAGCCATTGATAAAGCCAAGGCCGAATCCATGCCCAAGGATAATATTGAGAATGCAGTCAAACGCAGCGCCGGTTTGCTCGACGGCGTGAATTATGAGGAGATTCGCTATGAAGGCTATGGTATCGGCGGTGCTGCGGTGATTGTGGATTGTCTGACTGACAATAAACAGCGCGCGGTGGCCGATGTACGCCACGCCTTCAGTAAATTTGGCGGCAATCTTGGTACCGATGGCTCGGTGGCGTTTATGTTCAAGCATTGTGGCACGCTGCTATTCGCGCCCGGCACAAGTGAAGACAAGGTAATGGAGGCTGCGCTGGATGCCGGCGCTGAAGACGTTATCAGCAATGATGATGGCAGTATTGAAGTCATTACCGCGCCGCATGAATTTACTGCGGTAAAAGAAGCGCTGGAAAAAACTGGTCTCAAGGCCGTGTTCGGTGAAGTGACTATGAAGGCTTCGGCTGAAACCGTATTTACCGGTGACGATGCTTTGATGATGCAAAAACTGCTGGATGCGCTGGATGATTTGGATGATGTGCAGGACGTTTACACCTCAGCAGTTATAGAAGAATGACAGTTAATCTCGAGTGACTACGACACGCATCCTTGGCATAGACCCCGGCCTGCGATCAACAGGCTTTGGCATCATTGAGAAAACAGGCGAAAAGTTGATCTATATCGCCAGCGGAACGATTAAAACGACAACCGGCAAGGGCGCAGAAATTGAGGATTTGCCTAGCCGGTTAAAAACCATACTCGATGGGCTTTTCGAGGTGATTGAAACCTATCAACCAGAACAGGTGGCGGTGGAAAAAGTGTTCGTTAACGTGAATCCGCAATCCACCTTGCTGCTCGGCCAGGCGCGTGGCGCTGCAATTAGCGCGGCAGTTATTAAAAATTTATCTGTGGCAGAATATACTGCGCTACAAGTCAAGCAAGCCGTCGTCGGTAACGGCCACGCTGCCAAGGAGCAAGTGCAAGAAATGGTCAAACGCCTACTCAATTTACCTGCTGCGCCCAAAGCCGATTCTGCGGATGCGCTGGCCTGCGCCATTTGCCACGCGCATGGGGGCCAAGGGTTGGGCAAGCTTGCTACAGCAGGGTTTCGTGTGCGCGGAGGACGTTTAATATGATAGGACGCTTAAATGGCGTGCTGCTGGAAAAAGCGCCACCGCATGTGCTGCTGGATGTTAATGGCGTCGGCTACGAGTGTGAGGTGCCCATGAGCACCTTTTACAATTTACCTGCGGTGGGCGAGCGCGTAGTTTTGCTCACCCAGTTTATTGTGCGCGAAGATGCGCAGCTGCTCTATGGTTTTGGCAGTGATCGCGAGCGCCTGACTTTTCGGCAATTGGTCAAAGTGAATGGTGTTGGGCCAAAGATGGCGCTATCAATTCTGAGTGGTTTATCGGTGGAAGATCTGATAGCCGCGATTACCATGCAAGAGACCGCCATGCTGGTAAGAGTGCCTGGTGTAGGCAAGAAGACCGCAGAGCGTTTACTGCTGGAGTTGAAAGACAAGTTTTCAATGCAGGGCACCCAGCTTGGCGCTGCTGGCGCGACAAAATCTGCCGCAGGCGATGTGCTCAATGCCCTGCTGGCCTTGGGTTACAACGAGCGTGAAGCGCTGGCGGCAGTGAAACAGTTGCCCGCAGACATCATAGTCGGCGAAGGCATTCGCCAGGCGCTGAAATCGCTGTCCAAATCCTAAAAGACCATGATAGAAACCGACCGCCTGATTGCCACTGCCCCTGAAAGCCCGCAAGAGGAGGCGATGGAGCGCGCGCTGCGTCCGCAGACACTGACTGAATATGTAGGTCAGGAGATAGTGCGCAGCCAACTGGAAATCTTTATCAATGCCGCGCGAGGTCGTAGCGAGGCGCTTGATCATGTATTGTTATATGGCCCGCCGGGGTTGGGCAAGACTACCTTGGCGCATATTATCGCCAGGGAAATGGGGGTAAACCTGCGCCAGACTTCCGGCCCGGTGCTGGATCGCGCGGGGGATTTGGCAGCTCTCTTAACCAACCTCGAACCTAACGACGTTTTATTCATTGATGAAATTCACCGCCTTTCTCCCGTAGTCGAGGAAATGCTTTATCCGGCAATGGAGGATTATCGCCTCGACATCATGATAGGCGAAGGCCCGGCAGCGCGCTCCGTGAGGTTGGACTTACCGCCTTTTACCTTGATTGGCGCAACGACGCGTGCCGGTATGCTCACCAACCCATTGCGCGACCGCTTTGGCATTGTCTCCCGACTTGAGTTTTACACGCCGACAGAGTTATCGCAGATTGTTAAGCGTTCAGCAGGCCTGCTGAATGTGCATATTGATGAACAAGGCGCGCATGAAATCGCCAAACGTTCGCGCGGCACCCCGCGTATTTCCAACAGATTGCTGCGCCGCGTGCGGGATTATGCTGAAGTGAAAGCTGACGGCCATGTGACATCGGATGTTGCTGATGCCGCGCTGAAAATGCTGGATGTGGACATGCTGGGTTTTGATGTGATGGATAGAAAACTATTGTTGGCTGTGCTGGAGAAATTCGGTGGCGGCCCGGTCGGGCTGGACAACCTGGCATCGGCCATTGGTGAAGAGCGCGATACTATTGAAGACGTGTTGGAACCTTATCTAATCCAGCAAGGCTACCTCATGCGTACCTCGCGCGGCCGTGTGGCGACGCAGCAAGCCTACCAACACTTTGGTTTGGCCGTACCAAAAAGTTTAGCCAGCGGAGAGCTTTGGCAGCAATGAGCCAAATGAAAACCAGGCAGAAGGTTCCCGGTAGTTTTCATTGGCCTGTGCGGGTCTATTACGAAGACGCCGATGCCGGCGGCATGGTATATCACAGCAATTATTTAAATTTTATGGAGCGCGCCCGCACCGAGTGGCTGCGTAGCCTGGGTTTTGAGCAGACGGAACTCAAGACAGAAATGGGAGTCATCTTTGTGGTGCGAGCACTTAAGCTAGAATATAAAAAACCTGCCTATTTTAATGATGCGTTAAGCGTGATATCCAAAATAGTCAGAACGGGAAGAAGTTTGCTTGAATTTGAACAAACCATTATTCGTGGTGACGAGCTACTCACAGAGGCAACGGTCGCATTGGTCTGTGTTGATGCCGGTCAATTCAAGCCAACCACCATTCCCACCAAAATTCGTAATGCAATGCAAATAACGGAGTCCGAATGAACCCTGCCGAAATACAAACCACTACTGATATGTCGCTTGTCACCTTGCTCTCCGGGGCAAGCTTGCCAGTGCAGCTGGTGATGATCCTGCTGCTTCTGGTTTCACTGGTCTCATGGTGGTATATCTTCATCAAGGCATTTACCTTGAATAGCGCCGAGAAAGAAACGGTAGATTTTGAGAACAATTTCTGGTCTGGTGGCGACCTTAATCAATTGTACGAAGGCGTGACTGCTGGACGGCGCAGACCACAAGGCATGTCCAGTATTTTTGAAGCCGGGTTTAAAGAATATGCACGGCTTAAGCACCAGGGCGGCCTGGAAGTGAGTGATGTAATGGAAGGCTCGCGCCGCGCCATGCGTGCAGCCTATAACCGTGAAATGGATGAGCTCGATTCTCATTTGCCTTTCCTGGCTTCGGTTGGCTCGGTCAGCCCCTACATCGGCTTGCTTGGTACGGTATGGGGCATCATGAATGCGTTTCGCGGCCTGGCCAATATGGCGCAAGCCACGCTGGCGCACGTCGCACCGGGTATTGCCGAAGCGTTGATCGCGACCGCTATTGGTCTGTTTGCCGCGATTCCGGCAGTAATTGCCTATAACCGCTTTGCGGCATCGGTGGATAGATTGGCGGTGCGTTATGAGAGCTTTATGGAAGAATTCACCAACATCCTGCAACGCAAGGCTTGAGGGTTAACAAATGTCGCGTACCAGAAAACGCCGCCTGATGAACCAGATTAACGTCGTGCCGTATATCGACGTGACTTTGGTGTTGCTGGTGATTTTTATGGTCACTGCACCGCTGACCAACCCCGGCGTGGTTGATCTGCCAAAAGTCGGTCAAGCGCTGAAACAAGCCAGTGCGCCGCTGGTGCTCACAATCAAAGTCAATAAAAGCATAGAGCTGGATGGCAAAGCCATGCAACGCGATGAGCTGCTATTTGCCGTGCGCAGCCAGTTAAAAAAACAGCCAGAGCGCGCCGTAGTGATTGCGGCCGATAAGAACGTAAAGTATGACGAGGTCATCGGCATAATGGATCTGCTCAAGCAGAATAAGGTGGATAAAGTTGGACTGCTACTTAGTCCAGCCCCAAATTAAGGCGACATGATAAACGGATTTATACGTCATCACGAAAATCCCCTAGCTCTGCGCGCAGGAGCCTTATCTTTATTGGTGCACGGCGGGCTGCTGGCAATTTTATTGGTTTCGTTTCAATGGAAAACGGTACAGCCAATGAACATTGCCGAGGTTGAGTTGTGGGATAGCGTGCCCTCTCCAGTAGTTGCGCCAGAGCCCGTGATTGAACCCAAACCAGAGCCAAAGCCAGAACCAAAACCGGAGCCAGTTATTGAGAAAAAACCAGAACCTGAGCCTGAACCAAAAGCTGAAATCCAGGTAAAAAAAGAGCCGGTAAAACAGCCGCCTAAAGTGGAAAAGCCTAAGCCAGACCCAGCTATCAAAGCCAAAGAGGTAGAGAAAAAGCGTCTGGAAGAAATTAAAAAGATGCAACAAGCACTGCTAGCGGAAGACCAGCAACAACAGCATCAATCAGAAAAAAATGAGGCGCAGGCAGCCTCCGATAAGGCCACTCAGATTGCCTCAGCTGGCGAAATAAATAAATACATTGCGGACATTCAAAGAAGAATTCGCGGCAAGGTAAATAAGCAGTTATGCGGGACAGGCAACCCGGAGCTGGAGTTTGCCATTACCCTGATGCCGACGGGCGATGTTATTGGCAATCCCAAATTGCTCAAAAGCAGCGGATTAGAGGCTTGTGATGAGGCCGTGGAGCGCGCTATTTTGCAGGCGCAGCCATTGCCGTTACCTAGCGAGCCAGATTTGTTTTCGCAATTCCGCAATCTAAAACTTAAATTCCGCCCTAATGACGGCAACTAGTTTGCTAAAATGTGACGACTGCCCAATAAATCTTTTGAGGGAACTTTGCCAGGCATTCTTGCCCTAAACTACTGATGAATAAATTTCGTTTAATACTCAGCCTGTTTTTATTCTTATTGCCGCTTACCAGCCGGGCGGAGCTCACCATCGAAATCGTCGGCGGTGCAGCGCAGCAAATTCCCATCGCGATTGTTCCATTCTCTCAAGCAGCCAGCCAGCAGGATAACCTTGCAACTATTATCGGTGCAGATTTGCGCCGCAGCGGCTTGTTCCGTGTGCTGGAAACGCGTGGCGTAGTTAACCAACCGCATGATGTAGCTGGAGTTAAATATGCCGAGTGGGCGGCTTTGCAAGCGCAAGCGCTGACAGTGGGCAGCATCGAGAGCCAGCCCGGTAATCGCCTGAAAGTCTCTTTTAAGTTGCTCGATGTGTTGAAGCAAACCCAATTGGCGGGGCAAGACTACAGCATTACACCCGCCCAATTACGCACAACAGCACACAAAATTGCAGACATCATCTACCAAAAACTCACGGGTGAAATGGGCGTGTTTGCTACGCGCATCAGTTATGTTTCCAAGGCTAACAAGCGTTATTCCCTGCAAGTTTCAGATGCCGATGGCTACAACGGGCAAACCATAGTTTCATCCAACGAGCCGATTATTTCACCGGCCTGGGCGCCCGACGGCAGCAAGCTCGCTTATGTTTCGTTTGAAAAGAAAAAGCCGGTGATTTTTGTGCAATCCCTGGTTTCCGGGCAGCGTACTGTGCTGGCGAATTTTAAAGGTAATAACAGCGCGCCGTCATGGGCACCAGACGGCAAAAGGCTGGCAATTGTGCTTACCCATGGCGCAAACTCTCAAGTGTATATCATTAATGCTGATGGCACCGGTTTGCGGCAGCTAACCCATAGCAGCGCGATTGATACCGAGCCGGCGTGGTCACCGGATGGTGACTGGATATATTTCACTTCTGATCGTGGTGGCTCACCACAGATATACCGCGTAGGAACGGCTGGGGGCAATCCTCAGCGCGTAACATTTGAAGGCGCGTATAATGTGAGTCCACACTTCTCGCCAGACGGAAAATTACTGGTGTACATTAGGCAAGAACAAGGCAGATTTCGTGTAACACTGCAGGAATTGGCAAGCGGGCAAGTGCAAATTTTAAGCGAAACATCGAAAGATGAATCACCAAGTTTTGCGCCGAATAGCCGCATGATTCTTTATGCAACCAGCATTAATGGTAAAGGTACATTGGCAGCAGTTTCTGCTGATGGCCGCATCAAGCAACGTTTGAGCGAAACAATTGGCGATGTACGTGAGCCAGACTGGGGGCCGGCAGCAAATTAAAGTAGATCGACCTGATTTTTAGATGGGGCGGATTCAAGTTCGAAGTGCAACCGCCTGGTGATATTCGAGGTATTTGATTTTAAATTTAAGGATAAGGAGAAGAAAATGAATAAAGGTCTGATTGGAAGTGTTTTACTGGCAATACTACTGACCGCTTGCACTAGCAAGCCAATGAAAGATGCGCCGGCAAAAGTTGAAGAAAAAAGTCCGGCCACAGCTCCCGCGCCAGCCGTAGATGAAAGTGCATCTACTAAAGGCATGACTGAAACGCCGGTCAATCCGCTTAGAGACCCTAACAATATTTTATCAAAGCGTAGTATCTATTTTGATTTCGACAGCGATGAAGTTAAATCTGAGTACCGCGCATTGGTCGAAGCGCACGCAAAATACCTGGGGGCCAATTCATCTGCCAGCATGGTTTTGCAAGGCAATGCGGACGAAAGGGGTACGCGCGAATATAACTTATCGCTAGCCCAGCGTCGTTCGGTAGCGGTTAAAAAAATGATGAACTTGCTTGGCGTTCAGGATAAACAAATCGAAACCGTGAGCTATGGCGAAGAAAAAGCCAATGCCAATTGCCCTGATGATGCCTGCTGGAAACAAGATCGTCATGTAGATATTATCTATCAGGGCGAATAACAAGGGCAAGGAACCTTTCAAGGAACCTCTAATGCGCAGTTTGATTTTGGCTGGTTTGCTGGTTTTATCTCAAGCGTCGCACGCGGCTTTGTTTGATGACGAAGGTGCGCGCAAAAAGATAACCGAGCTGCAGCAGCAACTGCAAACCCAAAATCAAGCTACGCAAAAGAGCCTGCAAACGCTGGAAGAGCGGGTGGCGGCGCTGGAAGCGGTTGTAAAAGGTCAGGGATTGACGGATTTGCTCGGCCAGATTGAGAGACTCAATAGGGAATTAAGCAAGGTTAAAGGTGATCTGGAAGTCGCCACGCATAGCATCGAAGCAACTCAGCAGCGGCAGAAAGACCTCTATGGCGACACTGATGGCCGCTTACGCAAGCTGGAAGGTGGCGCGCCAGTGGCTGCCGCTGCTGATAGTAGCGCCCCCTCTGCCGCAGCGAATCCGGCCGCAAACACAGATGGAGGGGCAGAGGCTAAGGATTTTGAAGCAGCGCTGGCCTTGGCTAAAGCAGGCAAGCATAGAGAAGCATTCGATGCTTATGAGAAGTTTTTGCAAACTTACCCCAATAGCAGTCGCGCACCTGAGGCGCAGTACGCATTGGGTTATACACAGTTCTCATTGAAGAACTACAAAGCGTCTATTGCCACTCAGCAAAAGCTGCTACAGCAGTATCCGGATAGCCCCAAAGCGCCGGATGCAATGTTTAATATCGCCAATAGTCAGATTCAGCTGGCCGATATTGATGGCGCTAAAAAGACCTTGCGCAGCCTGCTCGGTCAGTATCCCAATAGCGATGTAGCGCCTAGCGCCAAGAAGCGCTTAACTATGCTGGATTCATTCAAGTCCAAGTAGTTTTCTTGTATTAATTCCTGTCGTAATACGTAAGCGTATAATGACGCCCCATGAAATTACGCAGCTTTACGAATACGCTCCATGACATTACGCGTCTTTGAAATCTTCCATTCCCTGCAAGGGGAGTCCTCGCGCGTGGGCTTGCCCACCGTGTTTGTGCGCCTCACTGGCTGCCCCATGCGCTGCGTATATTGTGATACGGCTTATGCCTTCAGCGGGGGCCAAAACATGGCGCTGGACGACATCATGACGCAGGTGGCCGGGTATGGCACGCGCTATGTAACGGTGACTGGCGGCGAACCACTGGCACAAAAAGAATGTCTGGATTTATTGCATGAGTTGTGTGATGCAGGCTATGAAGTTTCGCTGGAAACCGGCGGCGCAATAGATACCAGAGAGGTTGATGCGCGCGTGGCGGTGATTCTGGATATTAAAACCCCCGGCTCCGGCGAAGTAGAAAAAAATCTCTGGGATAATCTGCAACACCTCAAGCCCAAGGACGAAGTCAAGTTTGTGCTGTGCGATCGTGGTGACTACGATTGGGCCAAACAGGTACTGGCCGAACGCGCAATTACCAATAAATGCAGCGTACTGTTTTCCCCCGTTTATAACCAGGTTAACCCAACCGAACTTGCTGAATGGATTTTGCAGGATAAGCTGCCGGTGCGTATGCAAGTACAACTCCACAAGATACTCTGGGGCGAGGTAGCGGGAAGATGAAAAAGGCCGTCATTTTACTCTCGGGCGGCCTCGATTCCGCTACGGTGCTGGCCATAGCGCATAGCCAGGGCTTTGAATGTTATTGCCTGAGTCTGGATTATCACCAGCGCCATATTGCCGAACTCAAAGCTGCGAAACACGTGGCTAAATCATTGGGCGCTGTCGTACACCGCACCGCAAAGCTGGACCTTTCCATGTTCGGCGGCTCTGCATTGACAGACAATAAAATTGACGTACCAGAAAGCCCGACTGAGGGCATTCCGGTTACTTATGTGCCTGCGCGCAATACCATCATGTTATCCCTGGCTTTGGCGTGGGCGGAGGTGCTGGAATCGCAGGATATTTTTATTGGCGTCAATGCGCTCGATTACTCCGGCTACCCTGATTGCCGTGGCGAGTATGTGCAGGCTTTTCAGCGCATGGCCAATCTCGCGACTAAAAGCGCGGTTGAAGGTAAAACCATCAGCGTACACACACCGCTGATCGCTATGACCAAGGCTGAAATTATCAAGCAAGGCCATGCCCTGGGTTTGGATTACGTCATGACAGTTTCTTGCTATCAGGCCGATCATGCAGGCCGCGCCTGTGGCTTGTGCGATTCCTGCCGCTTTCGGCGCGAGGGTTTTGCCGCTGCCGGGATCAAAGACCCGACACGCTATCGGTAGGCGGGTTAAATCCCCAGATAAATCTTGCCAAAACCCTAATACATAACGTAAAATCCGCCCCTTTCCGCAAATACTTAAAAGAGAACAAACATTATGGTGATCATTCGACTAGCCCGTGGTGGCGCGAAGAAAACCCCTTTTTACATTGTAGTGGTCGCTGATTCGCGCAATCGTCGCGACGGCCGCTTCATTGAGCGCGTTGGTTTTTATAACCCGCTGGCGAAAATTGGCCAGGAAGGCCTGCGTTTAGATAGCGCACGTATCAAGCATTGGCAAGGTCATGGCGCGCAGCTTTCAGATTGCGTAGCGCGTCTGGTGAAACTCGAAGCCAAAGGCCCTGAAGCTGTCGAAGCCCTTAAAGTTCAAGATGCTGCTAAAGCTGCTGCCAAGGTTAAGACCAAGGCTGACGTTGAAGCCGCTAAGGCCAAGGAAGCCGCTAAAGCTGCTGCTGCCGAAGAAAAAGCCGCTGCAAAAGCTGCTGCCGCTGAAGAAAAAGTTGCCGAAGCTGCACCAGCTGCTGAAATTGTAGAAGCTCCGGCTGAAACCGCAGAGGCTGCTAAAGCCGCAGATCCTGAGGCTACAGAATCGGTAGAAGCGCCAGCCGCAGAGGTTGCTGAAGTTGCAGCTCCTGAAGTTGCAGAATCTGTAGAAGCACCAGCCGCAGCTGCCGAACCGACTGAAACTCCAGAAGCGCCGGCAGCAGAAGCACCAACAAAAGACGCTTGATTGCTGACTTGCTGAAAAGCGAGTTGTGAAAAACTGTGAGTGAAATGGTCGTTATGGGGCGCATCCTCGACCCTTATGGCGTTCAGGGCTGGCTCAAGGTGCAGCCCGACACTGAAGTCCTTGACGGGCTGTCTGACTACACGGATTGGTGGCTGGGACGAATTGATGAATTGAATAAAAGCCCCTGGCAAAAATATCATGTAGAAACCGTCAAGGTTCATGTGAATATATTGCTGGCGAAGCTACAGGGGATTGATGATCGTGATGCAGCGCAGGCCATTAAAGGCAGGCAAATTGCAGTGCCGCGTGAGCAGTTGCCGACACTGGGCAACGATGAATATTACTGGGTTGACTTGATCGGCTTAAAGGTCAAAAACCAGCAGCAAATTGATTTGGGCGAGATTATAGAAGTGCTCGCCACGGGCGCGAATGATGTGCTGGTCGTGAAACAAACTGAAAATAAGCAGGCCGAGCGAGAGCGTTTGATTCCTTATATCGGCCAGGTAGTGCTGGAAGTAGATTTGAATGCTAAAACGATGCTGGTGGATTGGGATGCCGAGTTCTAGTCATGTTGAGTTTTGATGTTATAACGCTTTTCCCGCAGATGTTTGAAGCGGTCAGCCGTTACGGCATTACAGCGCGTGCGTTGGAAAACAAGTTATATGAATTGGTGCTGTGGAATCCACGTGATTTCACCAGTGATAACCACAAAACTGTTGATGACAGACCCTTCGGCGGCGGTCCTGGCATGGTGATGTTGATAGAGCCGCTGGAAAAGGCGATACAGGCAGCAAAAGCGCGGCAGAGCAAGGCAGGTGTAGCAAAATCAAAGGTTATACACCTGTCACCAAGTGGCAAACCGCTGACGCATGAAATCGTCATGCAGTTATCAGCCGAACAAGGCTTGGTGCTGTTGGCGAGCCGGTATGAAGGTGTGGATGAGCGCCTGCTGGCCAAAATGGTGGATGAGGAATATTCGATCGGTGACTACGTGCTGTCTGGCGGCGAGTTGCCGGCGATGGCAGTGATTGATGCGATAGTAAGGCAGTTGCCAGGTGCGCTGGGCGATGCAGATTCAGCGTCTGAGGATTCATTTGTGAATGGCCTGCTGGATTGCCCGCACTATACAAGGCCTGAAGAATACGCAGGTGACAAGGTGCCGGAGGTTTTAATGTCTGGCAACCATGCAAAAATTAAGCAATGGCGATTAAAAATGTCATTGCAAAGAACTCGGGATAAACGCCCCGATTTATTGGCCGCAAGGCCGTTGTCAAAAGAGGAATCTCGGCTGCTTGCAGAGTTGGAGCAGGAACAAGATTCGAATAACTAGAGTGTGCAACAGAAGAAAGGGTCAGCAAAGTGGCAGCTAATATTATAGAAATGTTGGAAAAAGAAGAGATTGCCCGTTTAGGCAAGACCATTCCCGATTTCGCCCCAGGCGATATCGTGGTAGTGGGTGTAAACGTGGCGGAAGGCACACGCAAGCGGGCACAGGCCTACGAAGGTGTTGTGGTTGCTATCCGTAATCGTGGCCTGAATTCTTCCTTTATCGTACGCAAGATTTCCTCCGGTGAAGGCGTGGAACGTACTTTCCAAACCTATTCCCCACAAATTGCCAGCATAGAAGTGAAGCGCCGTGGCGATGTGCGTCGCAGCAAGCTGTATTACCTCAGAGAACGTTCAGGTAAATCTGCACGTATCAGAGAAAAGCTGCAAGCGCGTGAAAAAGAAGTCATGGCACCAGAGCTGATAGAAGCAGTAGAGGCGCCAAAAGCGGAAAAACCAAAAGCAGAATAATAATTTGTTTTGGTATTTAAAAAGCCTTGGGTACCGAGGCTTTTTTATTTGCGGCTTTTTTATTTGCGTTAAGATACTGCAATGGCAAAAAATTATGACGCGATTATTCCAGCCCCATTTGGTGCGGTAGGCATTTGTACGCAAGATGATTTTTTAACAGCAATTGCGTTATTGCCGACTGCGCAGCTACCTGCGCAAACAGAAAAGCCATCATCCAATGCATTTACCCAGTTTGCCGCCAATCAAATTAGCCAGTATTTAGGTAATTCCCGAGCCCCGCTCGATTTGCCTTTTGCTATAAAAGGCACGCCTTTCCAGAAGCTGGTCTGGCAGGCAATTGCAGCCATTCACCGCGGGCAGACACTCACTTATGGCGAGCTTGCGGCCAAGGTGGGATTTGGTCCGCGTGCAGTGGCTAATGTCTGCGGCGCAAATTTTGTCCCGCTGGTCATCCCCTGCCATCGTGTAGTTGCCAAGAATGGCTTGGGCGGCTTTATGCAGGGCAAGCAGAATGACCTCCTCATCAAGCAATGGCTGCTTAACCACGAAAGTTCCCTCTCCTGCGGGAGAGGGCTAGGGTGAGGGCAAACATTGAATGATCTTCCCTCACCCCCAGCCCCTCTCCCCGAGGGAGGGGGGAGTTCATATCTACAGGCTTCGAGAGATTTACTCGATGGCTTTATCGACCATCTCTGGCTGGAAGACGGTTTATCCAGGAACACTCTGGATAGTTATCGGCAGGATCTGACGCAATTTGCCGTTTGGCTGGAACAGCAATTCGCTAAAAATCTGGTTCAAGTCGAGCAGGCCGATATTCAGCAATACCTGGCGTTCAAATTCCCCAGCAGTAAGCCGCGCAGCATCAGTCGCCTTGTCGCAAGCTTACGCAGGCTATACCGGTTCGCCCTGCGTGAAAACAAAATCAGCGTTGACCCCACCCTGCAAATTGAATCGCCCAAACTGCCGCGCTCATTGCCCAAAAGCTTGAGTGAGGAGGAAGTAGAAGCTCTGCTTAAAGCGCCAAACTTGGATAATCCGCTTGGCCTGCGTGATAGAGCCATGCTGGAAATTCTCTACGCCTGCGGCTTGCGCGTTTCGGAGCTGGTTGGCATCAAGGTCACTGAAGTTAGCCTGAATGAAGGTGTGGTGCGCGTCACCGGCAAAGGCAGAAAAACGCGCCTGGTGCCGCTGGGCGAAGAAGCCGTGGAGTGGGCTGAGCGGTATTTAAAAGAAGGCCGCCCGGAGATTTTGCAAAAACGGCTGAGTTACAGCATGTTTGTGACATGGCGTGGCAGCGCCATGACGCGTCAGGCCTTCTGGTACCTCATTAAGCGCTATGCAGTGATTGCAGGCATCAACAAATCACTCTCGCCGCATGTATTGCGCCATGCTTTTGCCACACATTTGCTAAATCACGGCGCGGATTTGCGCGTAGTGCAGATGTTACTGGGACATGCGGATATTTCCACCACGCAGATTTATACCCATGTGGCGCGGGAGCGGTTAAAGCAGTTACATAGCATGCATCATCCCCGAGGTTAGGGCTGGCTAGTTGCAATTAAAGCTTGCATATTCGTACCAATTTTGATACTATTTAAGCAATGAGTCCTATCTTGCAAGTCCGCTTCTTTGCCACCAGCAGTGGTGCGGAACCGGTTCGTGAATGGTTGAAAACCTTATCACCCGCAGATCGTAAAGCCATAGGTGAAGACATTAAAACCGTTCAGTACGGTTGGCCGCTTGGAATGCCCTTAGTACGTAAATTGGACAAAGATATTTGGGGAGGTGCGCATTCACCTGGATGGGCGGATTGCGCGAGTAATGTTTACGGTGGTGGGTGGGGTGATGGTGTTATTGCATGGTTTTATCAAGAAATCGCAGACCACCCCGAAAGAAGACTTGAATTTGACAAAGGACAGGCTTAGAGCCTTAAGGAGCACAACATGAACAACCCTCACATTGGTAGCAGCTTTGATGAATTTTTGGCAGAAGAAGCCTTGCTTGACGATGCTACAGCTACTGCTGTCAAGCGGGTGATTGCCTGGCAGATCGAACAGGAAATGAAAGTGCAAAATCTGACTAAAACCGCACTGGCGCAGAAGATGCACACCAGCCGTGCCGCACTGAATCGTTTGCTGGACAAAACTGACCCTAGTTTGACTTTGACTACGTTGGCATCAGCGGCAGCGGCATTGGGCAAGAAGCTCAAAGTAGAGTTGGTCGCGGGTTAGGGCGGTGAGTATGGATAAAGCATTATTTGAAGACCTGAAACAAAGCCTAGCCGAAGCAATCGAAATTCGTAAAGGCAAGCTGACTACTGCATTATTGGATCGACTGACGCATCACTGCCATATCGTTGAAACCGGCAATGAATCTTATCGTTTTAAACAAAGTAGTGAAACCGCCAAAGACCGCATCAAGGCGCGTGAGACGGAACGACAGGGATTTATAATGCCAGAAACAGATGACTTTTAATAAATG
>JBCKUK010000009.1:0-46584 GCA_038924905.1 Methylophilaceae bacterium
ACTTGATTAAATTTTCCAGCAGAGTAATCTCACAAGAGTCAAATCAATCTTTTTAAGAGCGATAGTATGGTTCCAGAGCAAACACTCAATTTAAGCGGTAAAGTAGCTTTGATCACAGGGTCTGCGGTGGGTATTGGCCGCGCTACAGCACTGGCGCTCGGTAAGGCGGGTGCATTTATTGGTATTCATTACTATTCCAGCAAAGATGCCGCAGAGAGCTTGCTCAAAGAGCTGACAGCACAAAATATCAAAGCCTTGCTATTACCCGCAGACCTGAGCAACGAGGCGCAGGCTAATGCAACAGTTGATACGCTGGTGGCCAAGGCTGGCCATCTGGATATTCTGGTGAATAACAGCGGTGGCCTGGTGAAACGCGCCAAGATTGAAGAATGTACTTTGGAAAACTGGAATAAATCACTGGATATCAATGTGACGGGCGCATTTTTAGTGACCAAGCGCGCCATTCCGCATTTACGCGCCAGTGGCAGTGGGCGTATTATCAATTTGCTCTCGCTCTCGGTGCAAACCGGCGGCGCCAACGGTGGCGGTTCTTACGCGGCGGCAAAAGGTGCGCTGATGGTGTTTACCCATACTTTGGCCAAAGAATTGGCGCCGCAGGTGCGTACTAATTCTGTGATGCCGGGCACGGTAGAAACGCAGCATCACGAGATTCACTCGACACCGGAGATGATGGAAAATTATCGCAAGCAGACGCCGCTGGGGCGCAATACCATGGCTGAAGAAGTGGCAAGCGCGGTGCTTTTTCTTGCAAGCGATATGTCGTCGCATATCAATGGCGCTTTGATTGATATAAGCGGTGGGCGGTTCTTAAGGTAGGTTTAATTTTAAAGGAGAAATGTCATGGCTAAAGGTCAGCAACGCAAAACCAAAGAAGCAAAAAAACCAAAAAAAGAGAAAAAGCCAGTAGCGTTCATCTAAATATTTATTGTATTTAGGTGATAATGATTGCCACAAACCGGCAAAGGCTAGGTAAGATAGCGGTTCCCATCAATAACTGAGGATGATCTTCTAAAATGAACAAACAAGAATTGATTGAGCAAGTTGCCAAAGGGGCTGGTGTTAGCAAGGCTGCTGCAGGTAAAGCCGTTAATGCATTTACTGCCAGTGTAACTAAAGCATTGAAGAAGGGTGATAGCGTTACCCTGATCGGTTTCGGTACATTTGTTGTAAGTGCTCGCGCTGCGCGTACCGGCCGCAATCCACAAACCGGTAAAGAGATTAAAATTGCCGCACGTAAGGCACCTCGTTTCCGTGCTGGTAAGGCACTCAAGGCTGCGGTTAACTGAGATAATTTTAAGTGTAATTAAAAAACGCCAGCCTTGTGCTGGCGTTTTTTATGGTAAATCTTCCGGTGTAGTTATTACGGCGCAATTATTAGAATTGAGACAGCAGCTCTGCTTCAAGCGCCTTGATAGTTTTTTCGGCTAGAATTTTGCCTGCCTTGGCAGAGATTAGAAAAGTATCTTCCGCGCGATTGCCTAAAGTGTTTATTTTTGCTGTGTGCAGGCTCACGCCATGCGTCAGGAACGAGTGGGCAAGCCTTGACAGCAGGCCAGGACGATCACCGGCAACAATATTTAAAATATGATTATTGCTATTCGACTCGGGCACTACAGAAACGCTGGGTTTAATCGGCATATGTTTAACCTGACGGCTGATGCGGCCTTGTGATGGTGCTTTTGGCGCATCGCTGCTCAGCAGTTTTTGTGTTAATTCATACTCGATGTAACTTAACAGATTGCGATAGATGACTGATTTGTCGCTTTGGTCCATGCTAAGAAAGCTATCGAGCGCGTAACCGTGCTGTGTGGTATGCACTTTGGCTTCCAGAATGGTGTAGCCGATACGTTCAAAAAAACTGCAAATATGCGCAAATAGATCGTCGCGATCCTTGGTGTAAATCATTACCTGAATGCCATCGCCAGCGGGGCTTAGGCGCGCCCGGACAATTGGGCCAGTGGTGCTGATATGCGTAAGCAGCAGACGCGTGTGCCAGGCAATTTCATGGCTTTCGTGACGCACAAAGTACTGCCGCCCCAGCTTGTGCCACACCGGCTGGTAATCTTTTTCTGTGATGCCATAGTGGCTCAATATGCTGCTGGCTTTAAGCTGGCGCGTTTGCAGTTCTGAATCGGCACTGATGTACTTGCCTCTAAGCGAGCGCTGCGCGGCAAAAAATAAATTTTCCAGCAGCTTAGCTTTCCAGGTATTCCACACTTTAGGGCTGGTGCCACGTATGTCAGCCACGGTCAGTAAGTAGAGCGCAGTTAGATGTCGTTCGTCCCCCATCAATTTAGCAAAGTTTTCTATGGCGGCAGGGTCGGATAAGTCGGATTTTTGTGCGGTGCTGGACATAATGAGGTGAGATTGCACCAACCAAGCCACCAGCTGACAGTCTGCCTTAGCCAATCCATGAGATTTGCAGAATCGCCTTGCATCTACTGTACCGAGTGTTGAGTGATCGCCGCCACGGCCCTTGGCAATGTCATGAAATAGCGCGCCAAGGTAGAGTAGTTGGGGCGCATCAAAGGCAGCGAATAATTTGCTGCACAGCGGAAATTCGTGCGCGAACTCGGGTAGCGCAAAACGGCGCAAGTTACGCAACACGTTAAGAATGTGTTCATCCACCGTGTAGACATGAAACAGATCATGCTGCATTTGCCCTACAATGCGGCCAAACGCAGGGATATAGCGCCCTAAAATGCCATAGCGATTCATGCGTCTCAGTGCTCTTGTTACGCCAACGGGTTGGCGCAAAATTTCAAGAAACAAGCGTTTATTTTCAGGACGCTGACGGAAATCCCGATTCACCAGATTTTTTACCCGTTGAAGCATGCGTAGCAAATTCGCGCTCATGCCCGTGAGTTCAGGATGTTGCGCCAGTAGCAGGAAACTTTCCAGGATAGCGCTGGGGTGTTGTTGTAAGAGCGTGGAAGAATTGGCGTCCAGCAGCCCATTACGTACTTCAAAGCGCGCATTGATCTTTACGACTTTGCGCTGTTCCGGGTAGATGCGCTCTTTTAATGCCTGTAGCAAGATTTCGTTAATCAGGCTTACAAACTTGGCGCTACGATAGAAACCGTGCATAAGCTGCTCACTGGCACGCCGGTGTGCGATATTGGTATAGCCTAATTCAGCAGCCAAGTCATGCTGGAAATCAAACAGCAGGCGGTCTTCGCGACGGCCGGCTAAATAATGTAGCCGGGTGCGTAGCATCTGCAAGTGTATTTCATGACGCCTAATCTGGCGCGCTTCAGTCTGAGAAATCAGGCCATGTTTAACCAGTGCATTCCAGTTGTCGCCCAGCTCCAAACTACGCGCAATCCATAATATATTTTGTAAATCACGCAAGCCGCCCGGGCTCTCTTTTACATTGGGTTCCAGGTTATATGCGGTATCGTTGGAGCGTGCATGACGCTGTTCCTGCTCGACTATTTTGGCCTTGAAAAATTCGCGCGGATGCACGGCAGACTTGAAAAGCTGATGAAAATCCTGGTAAAGAGCCTTATTGCCAATGAGAAAACGCGCTTCCAGCAGATTGGTCTGTACGGTGACGTCTTTTTGTGCCTCTTGCAGACACTCACTTACACTACGTACGCTATGGCCTACAGCCAGACCAATATCCCAGAGCAGCCCAATAATAGATTCGATGCGAAGATTGACTGCGTTGTTGACATGTTCGGGTACCAGGATCAGCAAATCAACATCGGAATAGGGGAAAAGCTCGCCGCGCCCGTAGCCGCCAACAGCAATCAGGCAAACATCAGTAGCTAAGCCCGATTGTTGCCACAAATCACGCAGCAATTCATCCACCAGACGGCAATGTGCTTTGAGTAAGCGCGCTGTGGCTGCATTGCGCTCGAAGTCGGCACGCAACTTGGCCTGCTGCTGCTGTAAGTGGCTGCGCCAAACTTTGGCAAGAGTTTCAGGCCAGTGATGGGCTTGGCTGGTGCTCATGTCTGGTAATGCTGGATATAGGCGGTGAACCGGTAGACAGCGTCATTACTTCATAGCCGGTTTCAGTGACCAGCACGGTATGTTCCCATTGTGCCGACAGACTGTGGTCCTTGGTGACAATAGTCCAGCCATCGGCAAGCTGTTTGATGTCGCGCTTACAGGCGTTAATCATGGGTTCAATCGTGAACATCATGCCGGCTTGTAGTTTAAGCCCTGCGCCAGGTTTGCCGTAATGCAATACTTGTGGGTCTTCGTGGAATTTTTTGCCTATGCCATGGCCGCAGAATTCACGTACAACGCTAAAGCCATTTTTTTCCGCATGACTCTGGATGGCATGACCAATATCGCCCAAAGTTGTACCTGGTTTAACTCTGGCAATGCCCAGCCACATGCATTGGTAGGTGATTTCACACAGACGTTTGGCCTGGATGGAAGGCTCACCCACATAGAACATGCGGCTGGTATCGCCGTGATAGCCGTCCTTGATGACGGTGATATCAATGTTGACGATATCGCCGTTCTTTAGCACTTTCTCGCTTGGAACGCCGTGGCAAATCTGGTGATTAACCGAGGTGCAAATGGACTTGGGATAAGGTGTGTGGCCGTCCGGCGCATAGTTAAGCGGAGCTGGGATGGTTTTTTGTACATTCACCATATAGTTATGGCAAAGCTGATCTAGTTTTTCGGTGGTTACGCCGGCCACCACGTACGGAGTGATAAAATCCAGTACTTCTGAGGCCAGCTTGCCTGCTACACGCATTTTCCCGACGTCTAGCTCGTTTTTAATGGTAATTGCCATAATTGCTGCAAACGGCCTAAAGACCTAGGTTTTCCTTGAATCCAAACAGGTGACTATGGTAACATACGCCGCCCGTTTCAATTGATTCGGGGAGAATCTAAAGCGGTCACATCAGGCTTTAGAAAATTAGAGCATGTGCCTTGTACAGGGTGTCCGAGTTGTTATTGGATGTTGTTGGCACATGTGAGCTTAACCCTTACTGGAGACAATTATGTCCGTTACTATGCGTGAAATGTTAGAAGCCGGAGTTCACTTCGGTCACCAGACCCGTTACTGGAACCCAAAAATGGCGCCGTTTATTTTCGGCAACCGCAACAAGATTCATATCGTCAATCTTGAAAAAACCCTGCCCATGTTTGAAGATGCGTTGAAGTTTATACGCCAGGTGGCTTCCAATAAGGGTCGCATCATGTTTGTCGGTACTAAGCGTCAGGCGCGCGACATTATCAAGGAAGAAGCATTGCGCGCCAATTGCTCCTACGTGAATCAGCGTTGGTTGGGCGGTATGCTGACCAACTTCAAGACAGTTAAGCAATCTATCAAACGTCTTACCGATTATGAGGCCATGCTGCTGGATGGCAGCCTGGAAAAATTTGGCAAAAAAGAAGCATTGGGCTACAAGCGTGAGGTTGAAAAACTCGAACGTTCTATCGGAGGTATTAAAGAGCTGGGCGGCTTACCGGATGCTATTTTCATTATTGATGTAGGTCATGAAAACGGAGCGATTACCGAGGCGGCCAAGCTTGGCATCCCGGTGATTGGAGTGGTTGATACCAATAATTCACCGGATGGCGTTGCCTACGTGATCCCTGGAAATGATGACTCCAGCCGTGCAATACGCCTCTATGCGCGTGGCATTGCCGATGCAGTGCTGGAAGGTCGCAGCCAGGTCATAACAGAAATCCTGAAATCGGCTGATGAATCCTCCAGTGAGGAATTCGTGGAAGTTGAAGAAGCCGCGTCAGAGTAACGCTCTGATAAAGGGGGCGTGAAGCCCCTTTTTTACGTCCGGAATTTATGTCTAAGAATCAAGTTAAGTTTATAAAAGTTTAAGGGGTTAGAGATGGTTGAAATTACCGCAGGTATGGTAAAAGAATTACGCGAGCGCACTGATGCGCCAATGATGGATTGCAAGAAGGCGTTGACGGAAGCGACAGGCGATATGACGCGTGCTGAAGAAATATTGCGCGTACGTTTTGGCAACAAAGCGAGCAAAGCAGCTGGTCGTGTAGCGGCTGAAGGTACGGTAGGCATTAGCATCAGCGCCGATGGCAAGCTGGGCGCCATGATAGAAGTGAATTGTGAGACTGATTTTGTGGCTAGAAATGATGACTTTTTGGCGTTCACCCGTAATTTGGCAGCTCTGGTAGCCAATGCGAATCCGGCTGATGTGACCGCATTATCTGCCATGAAAATTGGTGAAAGCACTGCCGAAGATGTGCGTGCGCAACTGATTGGAAAAATTGGTGAGAATGTTACTGTGCGCCGCTATACGCGTGTTCTAGCCCAGGGAAAATTAGCTAGTTATGTGCATGGTGCCAAGATAGGCGTGCTGATTGACGTGGTGGGTGGTGATGAAGTGCTGGCAAAGGATATCGCGATGCATATTGCTGCGTCCAAGCCGAGAGCACTTGATGCAAGCGGCATCGCGCCTGATCTGATTGATGCTGAACGTCGTGTTGCCATTGAAAAAGCAAAAGAAGCGGGCAAGCCAGAGGCGATGCTGGAAAAAATTGCCGAAGGCACGGTACAAAAATTCCTGAAAGAAGTGACCTTGCTTAGCCAGCCTTTTGTTAAGGACGATAAGCAAACCATTGAGCAATTGTTAAAATCCAAAGGCGCCAGCGTTGCTTCGTTTACCATGTACGTTGTAGGCGAGGGTATTGAGAAAAAAGTAACCGACTTTGCAGCTGAGGTAGCTGCCGCTGCCATAGTTTAAAGTAAGTTATTATAATTACTGTATAAGATAATGATTTTTATGTAGTTTAACTTGATAGGAGCCACATGGCCGTGTCGTCCAAATCCCCAGCGTATAAACGTATTTTACTGAAATTATCTGGTGAAGCCCTGATGGGGGATGATAGTTACGGTATTAATCGCGCTACTATTTCCCGTATTGTGGCCGAGATTAAGGAAGTGGTGGATTTGGGTGTACAGGTTGCAGTGGTGATTGGCGGCGGAAATATCTTTCGCGGCGTAGCGCCCGCAGCTGAAGGCATGGATCGCGCCACCGCTGATTATATGGGCATGCTGGCCACTGTGATGAATGCGCTGGCACTGCAAGACGCCATGCGCCTCATAGGCTTGAAGGCACGCGTACAATCTGCACTCAATATCGAGCAGGTTGTTGAGCCCTATATTCGCGGCAAGGCGCTTCGTTACCTGGAAGAAGGCCGCGTGGTGATATTTGGCGCCGGTACGGGCAACCCTTTCTTTACCACGGATACCGCTGCAGCGCTACGCGGCATGGAAATGAACGTCGACATTGTGCTTAAAGCTACCAAAATTGATGGTATCTACAGCGCCGATCCTAAAACGCATACGGACGCCAAGCGCTATAAAACCGTAAGTTTTGACGAGGCAATAGCCAAAAATCTTAAAGTCATGGATGCCACTGCACTGACCTTGTGTCGCGACCAAAAACTACCCATCAATGTATTCAGTATTTTTAAACAAGGTGCGCTAAAACGTGTTGTTATGGGCGAGGATGAAGGAACTCAGGTTTTGCCATAAGCGGCTTTGCCTTGACATAGCGAGGAGAAAATCATGCTCAACGACATAAAAACAATCGCTGACCAAAAAATGCATAAGTCGCTGGATGCGCTTAAAAATGATCTGGGCAAAATACGCACGGGCCGTGCGCATACAGGCTTACTGGATCATGTGATGGTGGAATACTACGGTTCCATGGTGGCCGTGAATCAGGTAGCTAATATAAGTTTGGGCGACGCGCGCACCATCAACGTACAGGCCTACGAAAAGAATATGATAGGCAAGATTGAGAAAGCCATTCGTGACAGCGATTTAGGCCTGAACCCTGCTACCAACGGCGACATGATACGCGTACCAATGCCGATGCTCACCGAAGAGCGGCGCAAGGATTTGACCAAGGTAGTTCGTAGCGAGGCTGAGGAGGCAAAAGTTGCCCTGCGTAATGTGCGTCGCGATGCGATTGATGCGCTTAAAAAACTGATGAAAGATAAAGAGATCAGCGAGGACGATGAACGTCGCGCACAGGATGAAATTCAGAAGCTGACTGATAAATACGTCGCTGAAGTGGATAAAATGCTGCAAGCAAAAGAAGTTGAATTGATGGCAGTATAAAGCTTGGCATTATTTGTGATCGATCGCGTCTTACGCTCATTTAAAGTGCTTTTTCAGTTGGAGCATTGAATGGCACTTTTTAGTAGTTCTACAAAATCTATCCCCGCTACCGCCGCCATTCCCCGCCATATTGCCGTAATCATGGATGGCAATGGCCGTTGGGCAAGAAAGCGCTTTCTACCCAGGATTGCCGGCCATACACGCGGGGTCGGAATCGTGCGTGATATGGTCAAACATTCGGTTACTTTGGGCGTTGAGTATCTTACCTTATTTGCCTTCAGTAGCGAGAACTGGCGCCGACCGGCAGAAGAAGTCACGTTTTTGATGAATCTATTTATGGAAGCGTTGAAGCGAGAAGTCAGCAAACTGCATCAAAACAATATTCGCTTGATTGTGATTGGCGACCGCTCACAATTTGATGCCACCTTGCGCGCACAGATTGAGGAGGCCGAGAAGCTCACAGCGGCCAATAAGGGGCTTACGCTAACCATTGCAGCCAACTATGGTGGCCGTTGGGATACGCTGCAGGCAATGCATCGTATGCTGGAGGCGCGGTCTGGGCCTGAATCCAGTCAGATAGCCCAGTTTGATGAGCAGGATCTCGCACCCTATCTTTCCATGCACTACGCCCCGGAGCCGGATTTGTTTATTCGTACCGGGGGCGAGCAGCGCATCAGCAATTTCCTGCTGTGGCAGTTGGCTTATAGTGAGCTTTACTTTACTGACACCTTGTGGCCAGACTTTGATGAAGCTGCCTTTAATCTTGCCATTAAATCTTATCAAAAACGTGAGCGTCGTTTTGGGCGAACCAGCGAGCAGCTGGAAAAAGGCAAGGATGAATAGGCATGCTTAAAACACGTATATTGACTGCACTGGTGCTGATTACTGGATTTATTGCGGCGTTATTCTTCCTGCCTGAGCCATATTGGTCACTGTTGATGCTGGCGGTGACCTTGGTTGGTGTTTGGGAATGGGCGCAGATGATCAGATTCACGTCACTAATGCGCAATATTTATGTTTTAGCCACGATGCTGATTGGTCTGGCATTTATTTTCGGTGTCGGAAGTGTAATTCCGCAACTGCGGGAATACGGTGTGTTTTTTGGCATCTTGGCCGCCGCGCTATTCTGGATTGTACTGGCGCCCATCTGGCTCATTTCCCGTTATCACATAAGGAATTTATTTGTGATGGCCATCGCTGGTTGGCTGGTAATCTTACCTACTTGGCTGGCTTTCGTCGGTTTACGAAACGTCAGCCCGTGGCTTTTGGCAGGCGTGATTATGGCAGTATGGATTGCTGACAGTGCCGCTTATTTTGTCGGCAAGCGTTTTGGCAAACATAAATTGGCGCCGCTTACCAGCCCCGGCAAAACCTGGGAAGGTGTTTGGGGCGCCTGGCTGGCGGTGAGTATCTACGGCTTGGGAATTTGTTTATTGTTCAGGTTGAATTTCTGGATAATCGTCGGTTTGTGGGGCATAGTGGTATTGAGCGTTATGGGTGATTTGCTGGAATCTCTTATCAAGCGGCAAGCCGGTGTAAAAGATAGCAGCGACTTGCTTCCCGGACATGGTGGTGTACTGGATAGAATTGATGGCCTGACATCCAGCCTGCCGCTGGTAGTTTTCTTTATTTATTTTCCAATGTATTATAGGTTGTACTACGCGGTCATGCCTTACCATGGTTGAGTTTCGTGCCTGATCAGAAAAATATTACTATCCTTGGTGCGACCGGCACCATCGGCCTGCAGACTTTGGACGTGATTGCACGTCATCCAGAGCGCTTCCGTGTTTTTGCCTTAACAGCGCACTGCAAAGCCGATGCCCTGTTTGAGCAATGCAAAAAGTTTGAGCCAGTATATGCGGCAATGCTTGATGCTGACGCGGCAGAAATACTGCGCACTAAACTAAAGGGGGTGGGCAGTACTACCGAGGTGCTGTTTGGCATGGAGGCACTGGAAAAAGTGGCAGCGCATTCTGATGTAGATATCGTAATGGCTGCGATTGTGGGGGCAGCTGGCTTAAAGCCAGCAATGTCGGCGGCGCTGGCAGGTAAGAAAATTCTTCTGGCCAACAAGGAAACCCTGGTCATGTCCGGAAGTCTATTTATGCAGGCGGTGGAGCAGGGCGGCGCGACTTTGTTGCCGATTGATAGTGAACATAATGCTATTTTTCAGGTAATGCCTTCGCAGAAACACGCCAAATTGGCTGATGGCGGCGTTAAACGCATCTTGTTGACTGCCTCTGGTGGACCTTTTCGTACTGCAAGTGAAGCTGAATTGCAGGCGGTAACGCCACAACAGGCATTAAATCATCCTAATTGGGTGATGGGTCCGAAAATCACGATTGACTCAGCCACCTTGATGAATAAGGGGCTGGAAGTTATCGAGACGCATTGGCTATTCAATGCGTTGGCTGAACAGATCGAAGTGGTGGTGCATCCACAGAGCGTGATTCATTCGATGGTCGAGTATGTAGATGGCTCGGTGCTGGCGCAACTCGGCAATCCGGATATGCGTACATCGATTGCTTACGCGCTGGGTTATCCGGACAGATTGGAAAGCGGTGTCGGAGCGCTGGATTTGTTCAAAATTGCGCGACTCGATTTTGAGGCGCCTGATATTGGTCGCTTTCCCTGCCTGAGACTGGCATTTGAAGCCTTGGAACAAGGCGGCACAGCGCCTACCGTGCTAAACGCTGCGAACGAAATAGCAGTTCAGGCGTTTCTTGATGAAAAAATAGGGTTTATGGATATACCACGCATGATTGAGTCGGTTTTGACTAGCGTTAGTATTGAGTCAGTGACTACGCTGGAATTAGTAATTGCCACCGATGAAGCCGCTCGCAGCACATCCCTGGAATGGATACAAAGGCACTAATGGTCACGTTTATCGCATTTATTGTTACGCTGACCGTGCTTATCGCAGTGCACGAGTATGGCCATTTTCAGGTGGCACGTTGGTGTGGGGTCAAAGTACTACGTTTTTCTATCGGGTTTGGCAAGCCATTATTTAGCAAACGATTTGGTTCCGACTCAACAGAATTTATAGTGGGCGTGCTGCCCTTGGGCGGCTATGTCAAGATGCTCGACGAACGCGAGGCACCAGTGGAAGATATGCGTGATTTGTCACGTGCCTTTAATCGGCAATCGGTGTGGAAACGTATCGCCATTGTGTCAGCAGGACCTGCTGCCAATTTACTGTTAGCCATCGTCCTCTACTGGTTTTTGTTCATGCATGGCGTTATGGGCATGAAACCTATACTCGGCGAGATTGCGCAAGATAGTCCTGCAGCACAAGCAGGCATGAGACCAGGCGAATTGATTCAGAAGGTTGCAACCACGCCAGTTGCCTCATGGCAGGACGTGCGCTGGGCTTTGCTACTACAATCGTTGAGATCGCACATCACAGAAGTGCAAACGACCAGTGACGGCCATAATGTACGCGCATATCAGCTGTCACTAGGTAGCATGAATAAAGATGATTCTGAGGGAGATTTTTTGAACAAACTAGGCCTGACCCCTCACCAACCGGATGTACCGGCCAAAGTGGGCGAGATTATCAAGGGTGGCGCAGCTGAGAAGTCGGGACTTAAGCTGGGCGATAAATTATTGTCGGTGAACGGCGTGACCGTGGCGCTGTGGGGAGACTTTGTAAGCATTATCCGCAAAAATCCTGACCAACGCCTTAGCTTGAGGATACTGCGTTCCGGCTCAGAACTAACTTTGGATATTACTCCCGATTCTGCCGATGAAAATGGCCAGCGTATTGGTCGTATTGGCGCTGCTTATCACTTGGAACAATCCGAGATAGACAAGTTATTGGTGAAAATTCAGTACGGACCTGTCGCGGCACTATCCAAAGCCATTGAAAAAACCTGGAATACATCAATATTCAGCCTGAAGATGCTGGGTAGAATGTTGCTGGGTCAGGCTTCATGGAAAGGGGTGAGCGGGCCAGTCACGATTGCCAGTTATGCTGGACAAACTGCGCATATTGGCTGGGAGGCATTTATCGGGTTTCTTGCGGTCATCAGTATCAGTCTTGGCATACTCAACCTGCTGCCTATTCCTGTGTTGGATGGCGGTCATTTATTGTATTATATGGTTGAGATTTTTAAGGGGAGTCCAGTTTCTGATGCGGTAGTCGAAACTGGTCAACGTATAGGGCTGGCATTGCTGGGGTTGCTTATGGTAGTTGCTTTATACAACGATTTTAATCGATTCATAACGGGCTGAAAATGAAGCTTAGGACCAACTTCTGGAGCTTGCTGCTGCTGGTTCTTGGCGGGTACGTAACGTCAGCGCTGGCAATGGAGCCATTTGTAGTTAAGGATATCCGCGTCGAAGGTATTCAACGTACAGAGGCAGGCACGATTTTTAACTATTTGCCCGTTAAAGTCGGTGAAACGATGGATGATGAAAAAGCCACGCAGGCGATTAAAGCGCTCTACGGCACGGGTTTCTTCAAGGATGTGCGCATAGAGGCAGATGACGGCGTGCTGGTAGTCATGGTGCAAGAGCGTTCAGCCATTGCACAAATCAGTTTTAATGGCAATAAGTCTTTCCCTTCTGAAAAAATGAAAGAGGGTCTCAAGCAGATTGGCTTGGCTGAAGGTTTGATTTTTGATAAATCCATGCTGGATAGGGCAGAACAAGAAATCAAACGTCAGTATTTAGCACAAGGTAAATATGGCGCAACTGTTAAATCTGTAATAAGCCCGCTAGAGCGCAACCGTGTTGCTGTGCGTTTCGATATCGAAGAGGGCGCAATTTCCAAGATTCGCAGTATAAATATTGTGGGCAATCAGTCATTTGACGATGAAGCGCTGCTTTCCGAGTTTGGCCTTACTACACCCAACTTGATGAGCTGGTGGAATAAAGATGATCAGTATTCCAAACAAAAACTCACCGCAGATTTAGAAGCACTGCGTTCATTCTATATGAACCAGGGCTACCTGGAGTTTAACATCGATTCCACTCAGGTTTCCATCACTCCAGACAAGCGCGATATTTATATCACGGTCAATATTACTGAAGGTGAGAAATACACAGTTAGTGATATTAAGCTTGCAGGAGAAATGTTGCTACCCGAAGACGAAGCGCGCCAATTGATCACTTTGGAATCAGGCGAGATTTTTAATCGTCAAAAAGTGACCGAGTCGAGCAAAGCTATCGGCGACCGCTTGGGTAATGATGGCTACGCTTTTTCTAACGTGAATGCTGTGCCGGAAGTAGATAAAGAAAAACACACGGTCGCCTTTACCTTTTTTATTGACCCGGGTCGCCGTGTTTATGTGCGCCGAATTAATTTAACTGGCAATACGCGTACCAGAGACGAAGTATTGCGGCGCGAAATGCGCCAGCTGGAATCTTCCTGGTATGGCGCTGATAAGATTACGCGTTCCAAACAACGCCTGGAGCGACTCAATTATTTTGAGGATGTAAACGTTGAAACACCCGCTGTCCCAGGCACTACGGATCAAGTGGATTTAAATATTAACGTGACTGAGAAATCAACAGGTAGCGTGCAATTTGGCGCTGGCGTTTCCAGCTCCGAAGGCATTATTTTTGGTGTAACAGTGAACCAAGCTAACTTCCTTGGTACTGGCAATCGCGTCAGCGCGAATGTAAATACAGGCAGCGTGAACACTACCTATGCACTTTCTTTCACTGATCCGTACTTTACTCCAGACGGTATTAGCCGCGGTTTTGATGTTTACCGCCGCGACGTAGATACTGGCTCACTGGAAACAGGTAGTTATCAAAGTTCTTCTTATGGCGCGGGTGTGCGATTTGGGGTGCCACTCAGTGAACGCGATGCAGTGACCGCAGGCCTGACTTTTGATAATACTGTTATTGACCTAACTGACCAAAGCCCGCAACGCTATCAAGATTATTGTAACAGCGATAGAGGGTGTACCAATACCAGCGCAATATTAAATCTGGGTTGGTCGCATGATACACGCGATAACATTTTGTACCCCAATAACGGTGTATTACAAAGGATCACTGCCGATATTGGCGTACCTGGATTGGATTTGGAATACTACAAATTAGACTACAAACATACCTGGTATAAAGCCGTCACCAAAAATATTACACTCATGTTGAGCGGTGAGGCCGGCTATGGTGACAACTACGGGGATAAAGATTTTCCGTTCTTCAAGAATTTTTACGTGGGTGGTGTAAACTCGGTGCGCGGTTACCAAACCAGCGCCATTGGCGCGCGTGAAATTGATATTAGCAGTAGTAGTAATCGTGATTTTGCAGTCGGCGGCACTAAACTTTTACTGGCCAACGCCGAATTATTTTTCCCGGTACCTTTATTAAAAGATTCCAAGCAATTTCGCTTGAGTGTTTTTCTTGATGGCGGTACGGTATGGGGCTTGGACAGTCCCAACCCCACTGCAAATTCATGCAATGGCGCAAGTGACTGCTTACGGTTTTCGACTGGCTTGGGTGTAAGTTGGTATTCACCATTCGGACCGATAAAAGTAGTGCTTGCGAAAGCACTTAATGCAGGGAAAGACGATGATACGCAAGTGTTCCAGTTCCAGTTGGGGTCACAGTTTTAGTTAATTTACATTTTGTGTTTATACAGGAGAAGTCAATTGGGTAAGCTTTTAAGAAGAATATTAGTAGCAAGCTTATTTTCATATGCAGTTGCTGGAAATGCTGCTGAGTTAAAAGTTGGCTATGTACGGGTAGACAAAATTTTGCAGGAAGCGCCACAAACAGTTGAAACCGGCAAAAAACTGGAAAAGGAATTCAGCCCTCGCTCGCAAGATCTAGAGCGTTTGCAAAAACAAATAAGGGATGCGGAGACTGCATTAACTAGGGACAGGCTCACCATTTCAGAAACCGAACAGCGCAATAAAGAGCGCGATGTAGGTAATCTTAAAATCGAGTTTCAACGTAAACAACGCGAATTACGGGAAGATGTAAATTTACGCAAGAATGAAGAGCTAGGCGCTTTACAGGACCGTATTAACAAGGCAGTGACTGCGGTAGCTGAGGCAGAAGGTTACGATCTGGTGGTTTACGGTGGTGTGGCTTTTGCAAGCAAGAAGATTGATATTACCGATAAGATATTGAAATCACTGGGTAAAAAGTAAGAATATTTCAATATCAAGCGATTTTTAGTAAGCGATTCATGGCCGAATGAGCATGCAATATTCCCTGCTGGAAATCGTATCAAAACTAGGTGGGAAGCTTATCGGCGACGAAACGTTGATTATTTCCAGTGTCGCTTCATTGACCAGTGCAAAATATGGCCAAATTAGTTTTCTTACAGCCGCCAAATATCGTCCACAACTGGCTACCACGCAGGCAAGTGCCGTTATTGTCAATGAAGAAAATCATCGCGCGACAGCATTGCCTAGAATTGTCACTGAAAATCCTTATGCTTATTTTGCCAAGCTTTCCGCCTTGTTGAATCCAGTGCCAACCCAGAATCAAGGTATCGATGCAAACGCTGTCGTGCACGGTACGGCGTTGGTGCCAGATTCATGCGCAATCGCTGCTTACAGCATTATCGGCCAGGATGTTAAATTAGGTGAGAATGTAGTGATTGGGCCTGGTTGCGTAATAGGTGACCGCGTTACGATAGCAGAAGATTCACAGCTACAGGCCAGCGTGGTGATTTATCATGATTGCATTATTGGAAAACGATGTATTTTATTCGCAGGTGCTGTGATTGGTGCGGATGGCTTTGGCTATGCTGAAGATGCTGATCACTGGGTGAAAATACCGCAGGTTGGCCGCGTGGTCATTGAGGACGACGTTAATATAGGCGCCAATACCACCATCGATCGCGGTGCGCTGGATGATACGGTCATAGAGACAGGTGTTAAACTCGATAATCAAATTCAGATTGGCCACAATTGCCGCATTGGTTCGCATACAATGATTGCGGGTTGTGTGGGCATCGCAGGTAGTGCACGCATTGGCAAGCGCTGTAAAATCGGCGGTGCAGCCATGATACTTGGTCATCTTGAAATCGCTGATGGCGTGACTATTTCCCCTGGCAGCATGATTACGCGCTCTCTCACCAAGGCCGATACCTACACTGCCCTTATGCCTTTTCAATCGCATGAGGAATGGCTTAAAACTGCCGCGAATATACGCCGTTTGAATGAATTGACAGAACGTGTGAAGCAGCTCGAAAAAGCACTCGAAGCCTTGAGCGTGCGTCCAGAAAAAACAAATACCAATAAGGGAAAGCCATGACAGACAAAGCCCAGACGAGCATGGATATCCATGAAATACTGAATTACTTGCCACACCGTTATCCCTTCGTGCTGGTAGATCGCGTGTTGTCTCTGGAAGAGGGCAAGGAAATTACGGCAATTAAAAATGTCAGTGTGAATGAGCCATTTTTCCCCGGTCATTTCCCATACCACCCAGTAATGCCAGGCGTACTTATTATTGAAGCCATGGCACAAGCTGCTGCAATCCTGTCATTTAAAACCATGAAGGCTAAGCCTTCGGACGATTCGGTTTATTATTTTGCTGGTATAGACAAGGCGCGCTTCAAGAAACCAGTGTCACCTGGCGATCAAATCATACTCAAGGTAAAAATTGACCGTATTCTGCGCGGTATTTGGAAATACTCAGGTGAGGCGACGGTGGATAATGAAACTGTCGCAGAGGCTGAATTTATGTGCATACTGAAGGCGATTAAATAGTTAACAAGCAAGAGCAGGATTACCTGAACTGATGACACGATACATTCCAGATGATACACAACACCGCAATTATTGACTCTAAAGCCGAACTCGATTCCAGTGTCGAGGTAGGTGCATACTCCCTGATCGGCCCGGGCGTTAGCATTTCCAGTGGCACATGTGTGGGTAGTCATGTAGTGATAAAAGGCCCTACGACCATCGGCAAAAACAATCAGATATTCCAGTTTTCATCTTTGGGCGAAGCGCCTCAAGACAAGAAATATAAGGGTGAGCCGACCACGCTGGAAATCGGCGACAACAACACGATACGTGAGTTTTGTACTTTTAATCGGGGAACGGTTCAGGACAAAGGCACCACTCGAATTGGCAGTGATAATTGGATTATGGCTTATGTGCATATTGCGCATGACTGCCAGATCGGTAACCACACTATTTTCGCCAATAATTCATCGCTCGCAGGCCATGTGGACGTACATGATCACGCTATTCTTGGCGGTTTTACCCTTGTGCATCAGTATTGCAAAATCGGCGCCCATGCCATCACTGCAGTGGGAACTATTGTTTTTAAGGATATCCCACCCTACGTGATGGCTGCCGGTTACGATGCCAAACCGCACGGCATTAACACCGAAGGCCTTAAACGGCGCGGCTTTAGCCCTGCCTGCATTACACAAATAAAACGCGCCTATAAAACGCTTTATCGTAACGGCTTGTCGCTAGAGGAAGCTAAATCGCAGCTTCAGGAGCAGCTTAAAAATTGCCCTGAAATCGGCATACTGCTTGATTTTCTTAATATCTCCACGCGCGGCATTATTCGTTAGAAAGTTGATGGTATGGCTACAATTGGTATCGTAGCTGGGGAAGCGTCAGGCGATCTGCTTGGCAGTCTTCTTATCCGCGCTTTAAAAAAACATCGGCCGGATCTTGAGTTTGTCGGCATCGCCGGTCCAAAAATGATAGGCGAAGGCGCCAAAACCCTGTTCCCAATGGAGCGCCTGTCTGTGCGCGGTTACCTGGAAGTATTGCGCCACTTGCCTGGCCTGCTCAAAATTCGTAAGCAATTGCTGCAATACTTCTTAAACAACCCCCCCGACATTTTTATCGGCATTGATTCTCCGGATTTTAATTTTGGCCTGGAGCGAAACCTTAAACGCAAAGGCATACGCACCGTGCATTACGTTAGCCCATCTATCTGGGCCTGGCGCAAAGGCCGCATGGGGAAAATCAAGCGCGCCGTTTCGCATATGTTGGCGTTGTTTCCATTTGAACCGGCACTGTACGAAGAGGCTGGTGTGCCCGTTACTTATGTGGGGCATCCACTCGCCGATATATTGCCGATGAAGCCAGACCTGAAGGCAGCGCGTAAGAATCTCAAGTTAAAATCGGATGATTTGGTTATCACCATGCTGCCTGGTAGCCGGCAGAGCGAGGTGCAGCAATTGGCTGATTTGTTCGTCAAAACCGCCAAGCTGATTTTGCAGGAAGAACCCAATGTTCAGTTCTTGGTGCCCTTGATTACCCGCGAAACACGCATGATTTTTGAGCAGGCCATCTATTCCAATCAAGAGCACAGCCCTCAGGCAGACATTGAAACGAAGCCGCTGCCTATACAAATTCTTTTTGGCCATACGCACTTGGCGATAGAAGCTGCCGATGCCGTAATAGTCGCTTCGGGTACTGCGACGCTGGAAGCCGCATTGCTCAAGCGCCCCATGGTGATTACCTATCGTATGCCGGCTTTAAGCTGGCTGTTTCTTAAACGCATGAATTACCTGCCTTACGTTGGACTGCCCAATATATTGGCCAGGCGTTTTATCGTGCCTGAGCTATTACAGCACAATGCAACGCCTGAAAAACTTGCTGAAGCCACGCTCAAAATGATGAGCGACAAGGCTTTGATGCGTGAAATACGTGCCGAATTTACGCTTATTCACAAAAGCTTGCGGCAAAACTCCCAAGAAAAGGCCGCGCGGGCCATATTGGCTTATTTGTAAGTGGAGAGCTTGCACCTTATCTGCGGTGTGGATGAGGCAGGACGTGGACCCTTGGCAGGCGCTGTTTACGCAGCTGCGGTTATACTCAATCCAGCGTATTTGATCGCTGGATTGGCCGACTCAAAAACACTGTCCGAGAAGAAACGCGATAGTCTCGCCGCCCAGATCAAGCAGCATGCGCTGGCCTGGGCGATAGCCAGTAGCAGCGTAGAAGAAATAGACAAAATCAACATCCTGCAAGCGAGCCTGCTTGCCATGCAGCGTGCAGTAGAAGGCCTAAAAATTGCTCCGCAGCAAGTCCTGGTGGATGGCCTGCATTGTCCAAAAATCGCTTTTCCGACACGGGCTATTGTTAAGGGGGACAGCAAAGTGCAAGCCATTTGTGCTGCCTCCATATTGGCCAAGACTGCACGAGATGAAGATTTGTACTTGCTGGATAAAATTTACCCGCAATACAATTTTGCCAAGCATAAAGGCTACCCCACGGCAGACCATTTGGCGCGCCTTGCAGAATATGGCGTTTCGCCGGTACATCGATTGAGTTATGCGCCCGTCAGGAAATTGCTAGGCCAGCAATAGAAATACCGTCGGCTGTTTGTGCAAATCAGGCAGTTCCGCTTTTTTCCATTCAATCACTTTTTTGCTAACAATTGATTCATTGTCCAGACTGAGATTACTGGCCACACAGAGCCTGGTTTCTGCATGGCAATGTGCCAGAATATCCTCCAGCAGGTGTTGATTGCGGTAGGGCGTTTCAATAAAAATCTGTGTTTCATTGAGCTTTTGAGAGTTTTTTTCGAGCTCTTTCAGGGCCCCTATCCGCGCAGCTTTTTCACTGGGTAGGTAGCCCAAGAATGCAAAGCGTTGTCCCTTAAAGCCGGAGGCCATCAGGGCGAGAAGGATAGAGGATGGGCCGATCAGCGGCGCAACGCGTATACCTTTACGGTGCGCCAATTCAGCCAGCTTGGCACCCGGGTCTGCAATGCCAGGGCAACCAGCTTCAGACATCAGGCCAACGTCCTTGCCAGCCAGCAGGGGCGCCAGTAATGCGGGGAGTTCTTTTTCAGCGGTATGTTCGTTAAGTGTCAATAAAGTCAGCTCACGTAGCGGTTTGCTGGTTTTAATCGTGCCCAAAAAACGTCGCGCAGTTTTTTCATTTTCAACAATAAAAATTTCCAGCCCCCGCGCAATGCTAACCACATCAGACGGCAGCGCCCTGGCGATATTGTCGTCACCCAGAGTTACCGGGATTAGATATAGCGTGCCAGCGCTCAATACTTTACTCGCACACGATAAGTGAGCACGGTCTTGCCTTCTGCCGGTACGTCTATACTCCAGACTGCAGTATTACTTGCGGCTTTCTTGCTAGGGTGGTTCTCCTTCAGGATTTTCCAGTCAGCAGGAATCGGCTCTTGCACGGTGACGGTAACCGGCTCCTTTTTGGCGTTTTTCAGCACAATTTCATAAGCGCTTTCAAATGCGCTATTGCCTTTTTCCGGGTTGGGCAGCTTCTTGAAATCCGTTTGTTTTTTATCTGCGGTTACATCAAAGGCTTCGCCCAGCTTCAAACGCACGGTTTCGTTCTTGGGGGTATGGTCAATCTGGTCTTCGCCGACAAACTGCGCATTGCCCGCATTATCCTTTTTATAAACCCGCATAATGCCTTTGGGTAAAGGCATGCCAAGCTTCGAGGCTTCCTTGTTATCAAACTCGATAAATACCCCCACCTTCATTTTCTGGCCGAGATCACCATAGCTGGATTGATAATAGTAATCCGTGCCGCGCAACAAAAGCTCCTTGCGCACCGGTACACCGCTGGCGGAGAGCAGGGCTACCTGCTTGGTTTGGTTTTCGGCGACTGTTGTCGGGCGGTCTAGCGTGTAAAGATGGTATTCAAGCAGCGATTGCTCCGCCATGGGCGCGTTGGCAGCCGCCATGTCGCTCCTAAGCTCCATCCTGCCTTTAGCAAGCGGCATTGCCTCTTGCACACGATTCACATCACCCGCTACCAATTGTAGTTTGGCGTTTTGATAACTGGTGCCGCTGGTATTGGTCAGCGTGACCCAGCCAGAGAGATCCAATTTATCATTGGCTGCATTGAGTTCGGCCACATAATCGGCTTTCCAGCCCAACCCGCCTGTGAGATAGCTCAACTCAACGTTCTGCTCGGCTATGCCTTTGTTTTGCAGCTGCACAACCAGAGTCGGACGATCGCGTAGATTTGCCGGCACATCGTTATAGACGATACGGCCAGGGATGCCGGTTTCGATGCGATCACCTATTTTAAGCACTACGCCACTATTGGCGGATAACACCTGGGCTTGCTCCGTTGTTTCCGCCCCCGTGGCGGGGTTGGTCCTGATGATACCAACAGATTTCCCTACGTATTTTTCCAACAGTTTTTGTGGGGTGAGTAGGTCAAAATCAAAATTCTGCTCTAATACCGAGAAGCTACCTGGCGCAGTCAGGCTACGCAATAAGGCTGTTTCAGGGCGAATTTGTGCGCTTACATCGCGCAAAGCCAGGCTATTTAATCCGTTCTTAAGTTTGATTCTGCGTTGGTCTTTTACCAGCGCCAGATTTTCGTTATAAATTGTTACCGCGACTTCTTGCTGATCTTGTAACGTACTGCGCGTTTCGTCCAATTCTGCGGGAAAGGCGGGGCTGGCAAAAGCTGTAGCCAGACAGCAAGAAAGCGTGAGGCGTTTAAACATGATTGCGGGTCTCCGGCTAATTTGAGCTTAGAAAACGCTTGCAGTTATATTACGTTGACACCCTCGGCTTGCAGCATATTGATTAACTCAATGAGCGGCAAACCTATCAATGCGTTTGGGTCATCGCCTTGCATAGCGGCAATCAGCGCAATACCCAAGCCTTCTGATTTGGCGCTGCCCGCGCAGTGGTAAGGCTGTTCCTTAAGCAGATAGTTCTCAATTTGCGCATCACTAATGTTGCGAAACTGCACCACATAAGGCACAACCGTAGCCTGCATGTGATCCAAACTTGCGTTGTACAGACAGAGACCGCTATAAAAAGTCACGCTACGACCACGCATCGTGCGCAGTTGCTTGACGGCGTTATCGTGGCTGAGGGGTTTGCCAAGCTGTAGGCCATCCAGTATAGCGACCTGGTCGCAGCCTATGATGAGGGCTTCAGGATGTTGCTCGGCGACTTTGAGCGCTTTCATTTGCGCCAGGCGCAAGGCCGTTGCCTTTGACCCCTCATTTTCAAGTGGCGTTTCGTCTATCTCTGGCGAGATGGTTATGAATGGGAGCTGTAGACGCTCCAGCAGCTCACGTCTATAGGTGGAGGAGGAGGCGAGAATCAGGGTTTGTTGGTTCATGTAGGGTCGTTTTGCCACAAGAAAACCGACAGGGTTGCTGCCAGTTTTTGCTTAACTAGAACCTAAGTTGGTTGAATTTCCAGCAGCGATTCATCGGGGCTGACGAAATCACCCTTTTTTACATGGACGGCAATCACAATCCCTGTTTTTGGCGCTTGAATTTCATTTTCCATTTTCATCGCTTCAATCACCAGCACCGCATCGCCCGCGTTGACTTTGTCGCCTGCTTTGACTTTAACTTCAACAATGCTGCCAGGCATGGCAGTAGTTACGCAGCCTTCATGTGCAGGACGAGGACGATCGGTGTTGCTTACGGAGGCGCCGGTTTTCTTTTTGCCGCCGCTGTTGCCGCCAGATACTTCGATTTCGCTAAGCGTTTCGACAATAACTTCTTCAGCCATGCCATCAACTGAAACATAGAATGGACGTTGTTCCTCGCCAGGATGGCCGCTGCCAGTCAGCTTGATATGAAAGGTTTCTCCATGTAGCGTCACTTTGAACTCGTTAGGCGCATAGCGTGCAGCACTGGTTGTCGCAGTTTCTTTTGTCAGCAGGGGTTCAGCTCTGAGTGTATCCGCATTGCGTTCTTGCAGAAAGGTTTGGGCCAGGTCAGGGAACATGGCGTAAATCAGCACATCCTCCTCGGATTTTGCTAACCCTTCAGAAAGTATGCGTAGCTTTCCCATTTCATCTTCAAGCAAATCGGCTGGGCGGCACGTGATTACCTCTGCATTGCCTACAGCCGCTTTCTTTATGTCTGCATTAATCTTGCCTGGCGCTTCCCCATATTGACCAAGGAAGTAACTTTTAACTTCATTGGTCACAGATTTATAGCGCGTGCCGGTCATCACATTAAGCACCGCTTGCGTAACGACAATTTGAGAAGTTGGCGTAGCCAAAGGCGGGAAGCCAAGATCTTCGCGTACGCGTGGGATTTCAGCCAACACTTCGTCCATGCGAGCCAGCGCACCTTGCTCTTTAAGTTGGTTGGAGAGGTTGGAAATCATGCCGCCTGGCACCTGGCTAGCCAGTACGCGCGTATCAACGCCGGTAAACTCACTTTCAAATTGCCAATATTTTTTACGCACTTCTCGGAAATAAGCGGTGATTTCCTGTAGTGAAGCCACATTAAGGCCGGTGTCATATTCAGTGCCTTGTAACGCAGCAACCATACTCTCAGTGGTGGGATGGCTGGCGCCTTCCGAAAACGATGAGTTACAGGTATCTATAATAGTAGCGCCTTGCTCAATCCCTCTAAGGAGAGACATGCTTGCCAAGCCAGATGTAGAGTGACTGTGCAGGTGGATAGGTAATTTCACGGCGGCACGAAGCGCTTTAACCAAGTCTTTGGTACTTTCTGGCGTAAGTAGGCTCGCCATGTCTTTAATAGCTATGGTATCGCAGCCCATAGCTTCCATTTCTTTAGCCAAGCCAACAAAATAGGGGATATCGTGTACAGGACTTGTGGTATAGCTAATCGCGCCTTCTGCGTGCTTTTTGACTTTCTTGACAGTTTCGATAGAAACGCGGAGGTTACGCAGATCATTCATCGCATCAAAAATACGAAACACATCTACCCCACGATCAGCAGATTGTTTTACAAAGGCACGTACGACGTCATCAGAATAATGGCGGTAGCCCAGTAAATTCTGTCCGCGTAGCAACATTTGAATGCGACTATTAGGCAGGGCTTTGCGCAGTTTTTTCAGGCGCTCCCAGGGATCCTCCTTTAGATAGCGCACACAGACATCAAAGGTGGCACCACCCCATGCCTCCAGCGACCAAAAATCGATAGCATCAAGCTTTGCGCAAATGGGCAACATATCCTCGGTGCGCATGCGCGTGGCGATGAGTGACTGATGACCATCACGTAAAACTAGTTCAGAAACATATACTTTAGCCATATTTTTAATCTATTAGTTTAGGTTAATGGGTGGGTTTCAATTATCATGCTTTAAATGCCTTCATGTGCCGCAATTGCAGCGGAAATAGCAGCTGCGAACAACTCAGGCGGGAACTCGATGGCGTAATTTGTCAGCTCCGGATGCGATTCAACAAAGCTCGTATTAAAATTGGCGCCTCTGAAATCAGGATGCTTGAGTATCTCCTGGTAGTAGGGAATAGTTGTTTTTACTCCGTAAACCACCATATCATTCAGCGCGCGACGGCCTCGTTCAATCACGGCCTCCCATGAAAGCGCCCAAACGGTGAGCTTGCCGCACATGGAATCATAATAGGGCGGAATCACATAACCACTATAAATGGCGGCATCCATGCGCACACCAGGGCCACCGGGCGCGTAATAACGAGTAATTTTACCAAAACTGGGTAAGAAATCATTTTTGGGATCTTCTGCATTGATGCGAAATTCCATCGCAAAGCCGCGGTAGTGCACCTCACTCTGTTTGTATTGCAGCTTTAAACCATCAGCGATACGAATTTGCTCCTGCACGATATCAATACCAGTAATGGTTTCAGTTACCGTGTGCTCAACCTGTAGGCGGGTATTCATTTCCATAAAGTAAAAATTATTGTTTGTATCCAGTAAAAATTCCACAGTACCCGCGTTTTCATAACCAACCGCTTTCGCAGCCTTAACACCCAGGGCACTAATATATTCGCGTTGCGCGTCGTTCAGTTGTGGTGACGGGGCGATTTCAATGAGCTTCTGATTGCGACGCTGAATCGAGCAATCACGCTCGAATAAATGAATGACGTTGCCATGACTATCGCCCAGAACCTGCACCTCGATATGGCGCGGATTGACTACGCACTTTTCCAGAAATACTTCTGGCTTGCCAAAAGCCTTGCTGGCTTCTGAAATCACACGGTCATAGTTGCTTAAGAGCTCTTTTTCATCATTACAGCGACGGATACCGCGCCCACCGCCGCCGTTAGTAGCTTTGAGCATGACCGGGTAACCAATTTTTTTGGCCAGCACCCTTGCTTCTTCCACATCCGCCAGATTGCCCTCGCTACCGGGTACGCAGGAGATTCCTGCCTTTATCATGGCATTACGTGCTTGAATCTTGTCACCCATTTGGCGAATGACCTTTGCATTTGGCCCAATGAACTTAATGCCTCGTCGTGCACAGATCTCGGCTAACTCTGGATTTTCTGAGAGAAATCCGTAGCCGGGGTGCAGGGCATCGCAACCTGAAGCGACTGCCAAATTAACAATATTGTGCGCGTTGAGATAGCCAATGACCGGATCGGAGCCAATGCAGTAGGCTTCGTCGGCCTTTTTGACATGTAATGCCTGGCGGTCAGCGTCCGAATAAATCGCAACTGATTTAATGCCCATTTCTGAACACGCGCGGACGATACGAACCGCAATTTCACCACGATTAGCTATGAGAATTTTTTTAATCACGCACTAGACCTAGTTTAAAAGACTGTAATTATGAAGATTTAGTTGTTAAAGGCTAACTTAAAGTGCCTAATTTTTTTGACACAGAAACCGTCAAATTATATCATGCGCCCCTTATGGCCGCATCATCCAAAACTGACATTAACAAAGGCAGCGTTATTGATAACGTTGAGTTTGCGAGGAAGGCGCTTGAAATTTATGATACAATCGCGGTCTCGCAATTTTCACGCCTGCATGATGAGCTGGCCTCATCTGGGGGCATGCTGGATTTCCGCATAGCAGGTGGTATTGACGGAAGCGGCTGGCCAAGACTGCAATTGTATGTGCAGGGCAGTTTGCAATTGAGCTGTCAGCGTTGCCTCGAGCCATTTGAGTTTGAATTGGATATTGCTTCAAACTTTTTAATTGTGCCAGATGAAAGCGCCATGCCACCGTCAGAAGATGAAAGCGACGATGAGGATTATCTGGTGGCGCAAGCAAGAATGCCGCTTATTGATTTTATTGAGGATGAGGTGTTGCTGGCTTTGCCGTTGGCACCTAAACATATGATTAGCCAGTGCGGCGCGAGCAGCAAACTGGATGAGCTAAAAAAGCCCAGCCCATTTGCAGTTTTGCAGGCACTAAAAACCAAAAATTAGCATTAGCAGTTTTAACAGGAGCAAATAATGGCCGTACAACAAAACAAAAAGTCACCATCCAAGCGTGGCATGCATCGTTCACACGACTTCTTGACTAACCCACCATTGGCTGTTGAGCCGACTACAGGCGAAACCCACTTACGTCACCATGTTAGCCCAAGCGGCTATTATCGCGGCCGCAAAGTGTTGCCAGCCAAGGGTGAGTAAATTGGTGCGAGCAATTTAGGCATTAAAACAATCACGTCGACATCTTTCTTGTCGACGTTTTGTTTTTAGTATCCACAAATATGGATATCACCGTCGCTATCGACGTCATGGGGGGCGATCATGGCCCACACGTTACAGTGCCTGCCGCGCTCAAAGTGCTGGCGCAGGACAGCGAAATAAATATCGTTCTGGTTGGCCTGACCCAGGCCATTGAGGCCGAGCTGGCTGCGCTTAAAACTTCAGTTAGCCCTCGTCTGCGCATTCATCATGCAAGCGAAGTGGTTACCATGGACGAATCCCCGCAAAGCGCCCTGAAGAACAAAAAAGACTCTTCCATGCGCGTTGCCATTAATCTGGTCAAGAGCGGTGAGGCCAATGCCTGTGTCAGCGCTGGTAATACCGGCGCCCTGATGGCGACTGCGCGCTTTGTTTTAAGAACGCTTCCTGGTATTGATCGTCCAGCCATTGCATCTGCGCTACCCAGCGAGAAAGGCCTGACGTATATGTTGGATCTTGGCGCTAATGCTGATTGCACCGCAGAGCACTTATTGCAGTTTGCCGTTATGGGCGCCATGCTGGTCTCCTGTGTTGAACATAAAGAGCGGCCAACCATAGGTCTGCTTAACATAGGCTCTGAAGATATCAAAGGTAACGAGGTCGTAAAGCAGGCTGCCGAGCTGCTACGCGCCAGCCATCTTAATTTCTATGGCAACATTGAGGGCGATGATATCTTTAAAGGCACAACAGACTTGGTGGTGTGTGACGGCTTTGTTGGCAATGTCTCACTCAAAACCACCGAAGGCTTGGCTCATATGATGGGTAAATTTTTGACGCAGGAATTCAAGCGCAGCTGGCTTACCAGATTGATGGCTCTGTCAGCCATCCCAGTGCTCAAGGCATTCAAGCGCCGGTTGGACCCACGTCGTTATAATGGCGCAAGTTTTTTAGGCTTGCGAGGTATTGTGGTAAAAAGTCACGGCGGTGCTGATAGTTTTGCCTTTCAGCATGCCATTGATACCGCTATTGAAGAAGTGCGTAGCGGGGTACTGCATCGCATTACAGAACAGCTGGAAATTGAACATATACAGCCACAAGCTAAACCGATCATTGCTTCGAAAGACCTTGCATGAAGCACTCCCGTATTGCTGGCACTGGCAGCTATTTACCCGAAAAAATACTCACTAACGCTGATCTTGAGCACATGGTAGAAACTTCGGACGAGTGGATTGTAACCCGCACCGGCATTCGTGAGCGGCATATTGTTGCAGAAGGCGAATATACCAGCGATTTGAGTCTGGAAGCCGCTCGCTGTGCAATTCAATCCGCAAGAATTGTCGCAAGTGATATCGACCTGATTATTGTCGCGACTACTACACCAGATCGTATTTTCCCCAGTACCGCCTGCTTAATGCAGGATAAGCTGGGCATCGTCTCCAGTTGTCCAGCATTTGATATTCAGGCGGTTTGCAGTGGCTTTATTTATGCAATGGCAACTGCAGATAACTTTATTAAAGCTGGAGCGGCCAAATGTGCCTTGGTTGTCGGTGCGGAAACCATGTCACGCATCACCGATTGGGCTGATCGCCGTAACTGTATTTTGTGGGGTGATGGCGCCGGTGCCGTCATTATGACGGCAAGCGCGGAGCCAGGTGTTATCTCCACGCATTTGCACGCAGATGGCAGTTATACCAATTTACTCAATGTGCCTTCCGGAGTTTCCAAGGTTGGGGGCGGCAAAACCATCGTTATGGAAGGCAACTCCGTATTCAAAGTAGCAGTAAACACTTTGGATGCGATTGTTGATGAAACCCTGACGGCTAATGGTTTGAAGAAATCTGATATTGACTGGTTAGTACCACATCAAGCCAACATTCGCATTATTCAAGCTACGGCAAAAAAACTCGGCATGGGCATGGAGCGGGTAGTAGTAACGATAGACACACACGGCAATACTTCAGCTGCATCGATTCCCTTGGCATTGGATGTAGCTGTGCGCGATGGTCGCATTAAACGTGGTGAAACCATATTAATGGAGGCCTTCGGCGGTGGATTTACCTGGGGCTCCGTGCTGTTGAAGTATTAAGGAATTTTTATGAAGTTTGCATTTTTCTTCCCGGGCCAAGGCTCACAATCTGTCGGCATGATGCAAGGTTTTACTGGCCTTGCTGTGATACGCGATACCTTTGTTGAAGCCTCGGATATCCTCGGGGAAGATTTTTGGCTGATGGCGACCGAGCCTAATGAAGCGCTTAACCAGACCAGCAATACACAACCTCTGATGTTAACGGCTGGCATAGCTACCTGGCGCGCCTGGCAGGCAATAGGTGGTGCACAGCCTAGCATTATGGCGGGTCATAGCTTGGGTGAATACACTGCGCTGGTAGCCGCTGGTGCATTTGCATTTAAAGATGCGCTGCCATTAGTGCGTTACCGTGCCGAAGTCATGCAAAACGCCGTGGCTGAGGGCGTGGGCGCCATGGCTGCGATTCTGGGCCTGGATGATGCTACCGTTCGCGCAGTGTGTACCGAAGCTGCACAAGGCCAGGTACTGGAAGCGGTGAATCTGAATTCGCCGGGGCAGGTGGTGATCGCAGGCCATAAAGCCGCCGTAGAGCACGGCATGGAACTAGCCAAGGCCAAAGGCGCCAAACGCGCTTTACCCTTGCCGGTAAGCGTGCCATCGCATTGTGCCTTAATGAAACCTGCTGCTGAAGAACTGCGCGGCTATTTGCAAGGCGTAAGTATGGCAGCATGTCAGGTGCCGGTGCTGCATAATGCAGATGTTGCGGCTTATGATGACAGCGAAAAAATCAAGGACGCCTTGGTGCGTCAGCTATACAGTCCGGTGCGCTGGGTGGAGACTGTACAGACTGTGTATGCACAAGGCATTACAAATAGCGCAGAATGCGGCCCGGGCAAGGTGTTAGCCGGACTAGCCAAGCGCATCGTTGCCGAATTGCCTTGTATCGCACTGATAGGCCAGGATGCGCTGGAAGCAGCGAAAACAGAATTTAACGGCTAAAATAAAGCCAGTAATTTAAGAGAGGCTAATATGCTGCAAGGAAAGTCACTGAATAACAGCGTTGCACTGGTAACTGGTGCCAGCCGCGGCATAGGGGCAGCGGTAGCGTTGGCGCTGGGCAAGCAAGGCGCCACCGTGATTGGCACTGCAACCTCGGCGGAAGGTGCCAAGCAAATCTCGCAAACCCTGCAACAGGCCGACATAAAAGGTGTGGGCATGTTGCTGGATGTTAATGATACTGAGCAAATAGCGGCGGTCTTAAAAGCCATTACAGAGCAATTTGGCGATGTGAGTATCCTCGTGAACAATGCCGGCATCACCCGTGATACCTTGCTGATGCGCATGAAAGACAGCGATTGGGATGCCGTAATTTCCACTAATCTTGGCTCCGTCTATCGCATGTCGCAGGCAGTGCTGCGCCCTATGATGAAAGCGCGTACAGGCCGCATAATTAACATTTCTTCGGTGGTAGGCCATATGGGCAATGCTGGCCAGACCAACTATGCAGCGGCGAAAGCTGGTCTGACCGGTTTTACCAAATCACTCGCCCAGGAAGTGGGTAGCCGTGGCATTACCGTCAATTGTGTAGCGCCAGGCTTTATTGATACGGATATGACACGCGAACTCCCTGAAGACGTGCGCAACAGCTTGCTGCAGCGCATTCCACTTGGTCGGTTGGGGCAGGTGGAGGATATTGCGGCGGCTGTCGTTTATCTGGCCTCGCCACAGGCCGGTTATATTAGCGGTGAAACATTGCATGTCAATGGCGGTATGTATATGGCCTAAAAGGCCTTTATTTTGGGCGAGTCCTTTACGCTCCGTAATGGCGCATAGATTTTTGAGTTTCTCAGGAGTTTTGTTAGAATAGCCGGAGCTTATGAAATTAAACATTAGTAAGCTTCAAATTTTAAAGGGGTATTTAGATGTCTGACATCGAACAACGCGTTAAAAAAATCGTTTCTGAACAATTAGGTGCAAATGAGGCCGATGTAAAGAGTTCATCCTCATTCGTTGACGATTTAGGTGCGGATTCGCTCGACACTGTTGAGCTCGTAATGGCGCTTGAAGAAGAATTTGATTGCGAAATCCCGGACGAAGAAGCCGAGAAAATCACCACCGTACAATTGGCAGTTGACTATATCAACGCTAATCTCAAGTAATTAATCCTTTATCTTAATTTCTTCTGGCTTTTTGCCAGTCCATTTCTTGGAGTTGCCTTGTCCAAGCTTGTCGCCAGATGCAAAGCGCTAAACACAAAACATGAGTAAACGTAGAGTGGTTGTTACAGGCCTGGGTGTGGTATCCCCCCTAGGCATTGGCGTGCAGACGACATGGCATGATCTGGTGGCCGGTAAATCCGGCATCACTAAAATCACCAAGTTCGACGCCACTAATTTCGCCTCCCAGATCGCCGGTGAGGTTAAAAATTTTGATGTATTGCAATTTCTTCCTCCCAAAGAAGCGCGCCGCATGGATACCTTCATCCAGTTCGGCATGGTTGCAGGCATTGAAGCCGTCAAGGATTCCGGAATCGTTGTCACTGAGGAAAATGCTGAGCGTATTGGCGTTTCTATTGGCTCCGGTATCGGCGGGCTACATCTCATCGAGCAAACAAATGATGTTTACGATGAAGGCGGGCCTCGCAAAATATCGCCGTTCTTCGTCCCCGGCAGCATTATCAATATGATTTCTGGCAATCTCTCCATTATGTACGGTTTCAAAGGCCCCAATGTAGCCATAGTGACGGCTTGCACCACAGGCACCCACTCAATTGGCGATGCCGCGCGCATGATTGAATATGGTGATGCGGATGTCATGGTGGCAGGAGGCTCTGAAGCGGCCATTACCGAGTTGTGCGTTGGTGGATTTGCTTCGGCACGTGCACTTTCCAGCCGTAATGATGACCCTGCAACCGCTAGCCGCCCATGGGATAGGGATAGAGATGGCTTTGTCATCGGCGAAGGCGCGGGTGTAATGGTGCTGGAAGAATATGAATCTGCTAAAAATCGCGGCGCAAAAATGTATGCTGAATTGATTGGTTATGGCATGAGCGCGGACGCTTACCACATGACCGCACCCAATATGGATGGCCCACGCCGCTCTATGTGCAATGCGCTCAAAAATGCCGAGGTGAATGCGAGCGACATACAGTTTATCAATGCACATGGCACATCCACGCAGCTTGGCGATACCAACGAGGCCAACGCGATTAAAGCTGCATTCGGCGACCATGCTAAAAAGCTGGTGGTCAACTCAACCAAATCCATGACCGGGCATTTGCTTGGCGGCGCGGGCGGTCTGGAATCCGTATTTACGGTGTTATCTATCCACCATCAAATTTCGCCTCCAACTACCAATATTTTTAATCAAGACTCAGAATGTGATCTGGATTTTTGTGCCAATACAGCGCGCGACATGAAAATAGACATAGCGCTTAAAAATAACTTTGGCTTTGGCGGTACCAACGGCAGCCTGGTTTTTAGAAAACTATAGTTTTTTGCAGGTCCTTGGGCGTATACAATCGATGCGCTTAAGGTGTCATAATTCAGCCATGTCTTCCCCCCAGCAATTTCTAATTAATGGCCGCAGTGATGTGTTGCTGTCACCTATTAATCGCGGCCTTGCTTATGGCGATGGCGTTTTTCGTACGCTACGCGTGCAGCAGGGCAAGCCAGATAACTGGGCTTTGCATTACAAAAAACTGGTTGAAGATTGCAATGTGCTGCAAATTGTTTGCCCAAGCGCAGAACTGCTATTGGCCGATATTGAGCGACTGTTTTTGCCCGAGGAAGGTGCGATTGCAAAAATCATCATTTCCCGTGGCGAAGGTGGTCGCGGCTATGCCGTACCAGTTTTGGCGCAACCAACGCGTATCGTGATTAAAGCGCCCCTGCCGCATTACCCGGAAGTCAATTTTAGCGAAGGGATACGGCTGCATCTATGTAATTTGCGATTGTCTTATCAACCTCAACTTGCCGGCATTAAGCATCTAAATCGTCTGGAGAACGTTATGGCGCGCATGGAATGGACAGATAACGCAATTACCGATGGATTATTATTGGATGCGAATGATAGGGCGATAGAATGTACCATGAGCAACATTTTTGCACGATTTGGCAAAAACTTGCTCACGCCAGACTTGAGCCGGTGTGGTGTAGCTGGCGTTACCCGTGGCCGCATATTAGAGGTGGCACCTCAGCTTGGGTTAAACGTTAAAGTTGCCGATTTGCCATTGGATAAACTAATACAAGCGGATGAAATTATTATCTGCAATAGCTTGTATGGCGCGTGGCAAGTCATAGCGCTTAATCATCAAAAGTGGCAGTCACAAGGCCTGGCCAAGCAGTTACGTCAAGAGCTACAGGAATAAAATGCGCTTCATCAATCGAATAATAACACTCGTAACTCTGGCTACTTTGGCATTGGTAGCATGGATGGTGTTTTCCATCAGCACACCAACTAAGCTCGATACGCCAACGCTGGAACTGGATCTAAAGGCTGGCAGCAGTTTGACCAGCGTGTCTCGGCAGCTAGTGCAACAAGGCGTTCTGCATGAACCCTGGAGTTTCACCTTACTGGCTCGTGCTCTCGGCAAAGCTGGCGAGATTAAAGCAGGCAATTACCTGATTGAAAGCGGTATCACCCCGTATGACTTGTTTGTTATTTTAACTAACGGCAATACCATGCAGGCCAGCATCACTTTTATTGAAGGTTGGACCTTTGCACAAATGCGCGCGGCCATGATGAAAAATGAGGATATCAAGAAGCACGTGACAGTAGCTTATACCGATCAACAAATACTCAGCAACATAGGCGCAAAAGAAAGCGTACCAGAAGGCTTGTTTTTTCCAGACAGCTACTATTTTAGCCGTGGCATGAGCGATCAGGAGATACTGAAGCGCGCATATAAGGCCATGCAAACCAAGCTGGATAAGGCCTGGCAGGGCAGGGATTCCAACTTGCCTTATAATTCACCCTATCAAGCCCTGATAATGGCCTCCATCGTGGAAAAGGAAACGGGCAAGGGCGATGAACGACCACTGATTGCTGGCGTATTCTTGAATCGTCTGCGTATAGGGATGCGTTTGCAAACCGACCCCGCGGTGATTTATGGCCTGGGCGAACATTTTGACGGTAACCTGCGCAAAAACGATTTGTTGACTGATACACCCTACAATACCTACACGCGTGATGGCCTGCCGCCCACACCTATAGCCATGCCCGGTTTGGCTGCCATTGAGGCTGCACTACATCCGGACAAAACTGAAGCGCTGTATTTTGTCGGCAAGGGCGATGGCAGCCATGCATTTTCAACCACCTTGGCGGAACATAACCGAGCTGTTGGGCGCTACCAATTGGGCACAAAAAAAAATGCGCGGTAAATTTATCACACTGGAAGGTATGGATGGCGCGGGTAAGAGTACGCACATCCCGACAATTACCACCTTATTAGAAAAGCGTAGAGCAGAAGTGGTGGTAACACGCGAGCCAGGCGGCACGGCGCTGGGAGAAAGCTTGCGAGAGTTGCTCCTGCATCAATCCATGCATGCGGAAACCGAAACGCTGTTGATGTTTGCAGCGCGACGCGAGCATATCGCACAAGTCATAGCACCAGCCCTGGCGCGCGGTGCTTATGTGCTTTCAGATCGCTTTACGGATGCTAGTTTCGCCTATCAATGCGGTGGACGTGGTGTTTCAGCGGATAAAATGCGCGTTTTAGAGCAATGGGTGCAGGGTGACTTGCAGCCGGATGTGACTTTCCTGTTCGATGTGCCGGTTGAGGTCAGCATGCAACGTTTGGCTGACGCACGTAGCCCGGATAAGTTTGAGCAGGAAAGTAGTGATTTTTTCACCAGAATACGTAACGCTTACCTGCAGCGAGCGCACGAAAACCCACAACGTTTTCACATAATTGATGCAAACCGACCACTTGATTCAATTGAGAAATCACTTGAAGATATTATTTCATCAATATAATTAATATGGAAATATATCCTTGGCAATCTGATGTCTGGCAGCGCTTGCATGAGGCACGGGCGCGTTTGCCACATGCACTGCTTTTGCGAGGGCGCAGTGGAATAGGGAAGTTCGATTTTGCACTACAGCTAGCCCAATCACTACTTTGCCAATCGCCGAAAGCAGGCGGCCAGGCTTGTAAAATATGCTCAAGTTGCGGCTGGTTTTCACAAAACAACCACCCTGACTACCGCCTGCTAACGCCGGAACAAGAGGTAAGCGAGGACGAAGATACGGCGACGGCAAAAAAATATGCCAAAAAAAGCCAACAAATTTCAGTCGCGCAAGTTCGCGAACTGGGTAGTTTTCTTGAGTTATCCAGCCATCGTGGCGGTGGATTGCGCATCGCCGTGATTCATCCTGCTGAAACGCTCAATGCCTCTTCTGCCAATGCACTGCTCAAAATGCTGGAGGAGCCACCCTCAGGAGTTGTCTTTATCCTTGTTTCGCACCAACCACAGCGCTTGCTTCCAACTATTATCAGCCGTTGCCAGAAGATTGATATGCCGTTGCCAGAGGTAGAGATTGCACTGCAATGGCTAAAAGAAAAAGGATTGAAAGAACCCATTCAACAACTAGGTTATGCCGGTGGGGCACCTCTCTTGGCCCTAAGGGATGCGGAGGAGGGCGATAAGTCTTTTGTGGATATCATTAAATTGCTATTACACGGGGCTAAATTAGACCCCTTTGTAACCGCGCCGCTGTGTGCGGCACAAGGGATGGAGGCTGCTACACACGCCATGCAAAAATGGATATATGATTTACTGGTGTGCAAGCTGACTGGCGAGGTGCGTTATCACGCGCAGTACGTGAGCGCTTTGCAAGCCTTGACCAAAAGCGTAAACTTGGGCTTACTGTTAGACTTTCAGCGCAAATTGGATGAAGCGCGCAAGTCTGCAGCCCATCCACTGAATGTTGAATTGCAATTGGAAAGCCTTTTGCTTCAATACACACAGGTATTTTCGACAAGAACTTAACTAAACGACATGGCTATCAATACAAATACAGTCTCTGAAGATCGGGTTGCCGTTGGTGCGCCGAAATCGGGTGTGCTATCGCTTGCGATTAAGGAAAAGGGCGCGCTTTATGCCGCCTATATGCCGTTTATCAAGGGCGGCGGTCTTTTCATCCCAACTAATAAGGCTTTTAAAATGGGTAATGAGGTATCCATGCTGCTAAGCTTGCTTGATGAACCAACCAAACTTAAGGTGGTTGGACACGTTATCTGGCTTACGCCGGTCACACAAGGTAGTCGGCCCCAAGGTATTGGTGTGCAGTTCAGTGAGAAAGACGGCGGTCAGGAAGCACGAAATAAAATTGAAGCCTTGCTTGGCGGCGCAATGAAATCTACACGCCCAACGCATACAATGTAGTCGTAGTTTTATCCCTTCTCTTTTCAAAGTAGCAACATGCTGGTCGATTCGCATTGTCATCTTAATTTCCCCGAACTAGCCAGTAATATAGACGCCATTAGACAGGCTATGGCGGATAATCAGGTTGGTCACGCGCTGTGCATCTCGGTCACGCTGCGTGAATTCCCGCAGGTGCTCGCGATGGCCGAGGCGCATAGTAATTTTTACGCATCGGTTGGCGTGCATCCTGATTACGAAGATGAGCCGCCCTTGACTGTGGATGATCTGGTAGCGCTAGCCAGGCATCCCAAGGTTGTTGCAATAGGGGAGACCGGGCTGGATTATTATCGCTTGACCGGCAATCTGGAGTGGCAACGGACGCGCTTTCGCACCCACATTCGCGCCGCAATTGAGTCCAAAAAACCGCTGGTCATCCATACGCGCTCAGCCGCGGACGATACGCTGCGCATTATGCGTGAAGAAAACGCGCAACTAATAGGCGGAGTAATGCATTGCTTTACCGAGAGCCTGGAAGTGGCTATGCAGGCAATTGAGCTGGGTTTTTATATCTCGTTTTCAGGGATTGTCACCTTCAAAAATGCGCTTGAATTAAAAGAGGTAGCCAGGCAGGTGCCACTGGAGCGCATCCTGGTGGAGACTGATTCGCCCTATCTTGCGCCAGTACCTTTCCGTGGCAAGACAAATCAACCGGCTTATGTGAAGTATGTAGCGGAAGAGGTGGCCAAGCTTCGCGAAATCAGCTTTGAAGAGCTGGCAGAAGCAAGCACCAATAACTTTTTCACCTTGTTCCAGCAGGCGCAGCGATGCAGTTAGTCGTGCTTGGCGTAGGCTCCAGCGCCGGCACGCCGGTGATTGGTTGTGATTGTGCTACCTGCACATCTAACAACCCCCGCAATAAACGCACACGCTGCTCATCCGCCGTTATCATGCCCGGCGGTGAAACGATGCTGATTGATACTGGGCCGGATTTGCGTAGCCAGGCGCTACGCGAGGGCATAAAGCGCGTAGATGCTGTGTTCTATACGCATACCCATGCCGATCATATCCACGGCATTGACGATCTACGGGCGTTTTGTCAGTTACAGCGCCAGCAGATTCCGCTATACGGCAATCAGGCTACTTTGGATCACATTGCCGGCAAGTTTGCTTACACGCTACGCGAACCGCGTGATTTTTGGGATTTACCAGCCTTGAGTATCAATCAGATCAGTGCACCACTTTCGCTTTTTGGCACGCAAATCACGCCCATCCCCGTTAAGCATGGGCGCAGTACTATCCTGGGCTATCGTATTGGCAATATGGCGCATTTGACTGATATTTCAGAGATTCCAGAAGCGTCTGTGGCACTATTACAGGGGCTGGAAGTGTTGTTGCTCGATTGTTTACGCTATAAACCGCATCACACGCACATAAATCTGGAACAAAGTCTGGCTTATGCGAGTCTTATCAAGGCAACAGACACTTATTTAATCCATATGACGCACGAAATGGAATATGAAGCGCTTGGCAGTCAACTGCCCCCGTCAGTACACGTTGGTTATGATGGGCTTAGATTAAACCTTAAGTAGCCAGAGAGCTGCGTATTTAACAAGAAAATGCGATAATCCAACCACTTAACGTGAAATTAGGAAACAACATGCAACTCTACAGAAAAATTACCTTATCCATGACCATGCTTGCCTGTTTGGCTATGGTAACGCTGCCAGCCCTTGCAGAAACAGGAACAGACAAGGCATCAGCCAAGGCAACAAGCAAAACCAAGACCTACAGCGAAGATGAATTTATAACGATTTTTCAGGGCAAGTCACGTAAAGTCATTACAGAAAAACTAGGGCTGCCCGCAAAAAAGGAACAGTCTGTTAAGCCTAGCGGTGCGGATAATATGCTGGTAGGCAAGGTGAAAGCCGAGGAAAAATCAAAGCCGGTGAATGTGGAGATGTGGTATTACAAAAATGTAGTGCGCTATGACCCAAAGCGCACCTACAAAGAAACCGAACTTACCTTTGTTAATGACAGGCTGATGAATATCGCGTTCTTTAACAATAAGTAATAAATCCAGAGAGGGCGTACAGCCCAACAAATAAGCCGGAAGACGATGGTCTTGCCGGCTTATTTTTTTAGTTGATTCAAGCCATACCTGGTAATTTTGTACCATAGCGATCAAGAGGGCGCATCCAGCGCCCTCTTTTATTTGTGGCGATACAGGCCAATGAGCTGAGCCTTATCGAGGATATGCCCTTGCATTGCGTTTTCCAATTGGGTTTTGGTCGGCTTGCCGAGGTCAGGCAGCCCTACATCCAGCGCGTATAGCTTATGTATATAGCGGTGCTTGCCGATAGGCGGGCAGGGGCCCCACCGTAACCTGTGCGCTTCCAATCGTTGATACCTTCCAATGTACCGGGTGGCAGGGCGTGCGAGGCTGCGCCTTCTGCCAGGCCAGTGGTGTCAAACAGCATCCAATATTTTCCACTAATCAGCGTCCTACTTTTCCCACTTCATTACTTTTCTGAGCACTGTTTTTGCGATGCTTAAATCGGTAAGAATCATTACCAGTTTCCAAGATGTCGCAATGACCCATTGAATACACAGTCGTCATCTTTGCATCACCAAACACTTGCACCCATTCGCTGAAGGTGAGATTCGTCGTGAGGATTAGAGAGGTCTTCTCATAAAGCTGGCTGATGAGATGAAACAACAACGCGCCACCTGATGCTGGAAATGGCAAATATCCCAGCTCATCTAAAATCACCGCATCCACCAGGCAAAGCTGTTTAGCCAAATTACCGACCTTGCCCTGCGTCTTCTCGCGCTCTAGTTGATTGACCAAATCCACCACATTAAAGAAACGGACACGTTTGCCTTGATGGATAGCAGCCACCCCAATCGCTGTGGCTAGGCGGGTCTTTCCTGTACCAGTGCCTCCCACCATAATCAAGTTATGCGCGGTCTCCATAAATGCAGCACTCGCTAATTGCTCAACGACCGCTTGTGACAGATGGGTTTCCGCCCAATCAATGCCCAGCAAGTCCCGATGTATCGGGAAGCGAGCCGCCTTGAGTTGATAGCGCAGACTTTTGAGTTGACGGTCTGTTTGTTCGGCAGCAAGCAGTTTCTCCATCCACACTTCTGGACGATGCACCTGCTTGGGTTTTTCTGCTTGCAATTCACCCCATGCAGTTGCCATGCCATAGAGTTGTAGTGCTTTTAAACTGGCGGCATAATCAATGGACATTGTGCGCCCCTAACAAGTAGTCATAACGGTGGCAATTGGCCGCCGGTTCAAGCGTCAATGCAATTCCATCTGGCACTTGAATGCTTGCTATGGTGGGCTGTGGAGCGGTGAGCCTGCGTAATTCATTCATCACAACAGGTGCGCTCACCACACCATATTCCAGTGCTAACTCACAAGCCACCGACAGTGTATCTAGTCCGGATTCTCCCGCAAGCATGAGCAGTTCCACAAAGGCGCGGTCGCCTTTCGGTTGCTTCAGAATACGATCACGCACGACTTTAATCGGATTGGGTAAGTCCCATGCCACAAAGGGTGCGCCATCCCTGAGTGCGCCTGGTTTCTTCTCTAACACCGGCAAATAATGCCAAGGGTCACAAACCAACTGTTCACGGCCATACACCCTTGGATGGGCAGCAATAACCTCACCGTTTGCCACAACGCGTACTTTGTCGGCAGTAATGCGCACCGATACCGCCTGGCCAGCATAAATGGCTGGTACGCTATAGCGATTGCGATCTACATTAACCAAGCAGGTTGAAGAGACGCGCAGCATGTGTTCAACATAACCATCAAAGCTGGCAGTGATGCCGTAGTAGTGGCTGCTCATCAGCAAAGCACTCGGCAATGGTGCCGGTGGCGCTGAGCGGGATGTTTACGCTGGGCTAACTCTTTGCAGCGGGTAGCAAGCCAGTCATTTAATTCGGCGAAGGAAGCAAATCTGGCGAGTGGTGTGAATAGCCATTCACGCACATTGCCGACTTGATTCTCTACTTGTCCCTTCTCCCAGCCAGAAGCAGGTGTGCAGGCGACAGGTTCAAACAGATAGTGATTGGCTAGTGTTAAAAAAACGGCAATTGAATTGACGCTCTTTACCTGAGTACACGGCATCCACCACGGTCTTGAGGTTGTCGTAAATCATACGGGCTGGTACGCCACCAAAGAAACTGAATGCGCGGATGTGGGCACCCAGCACCATTTCCTGCGTTTCTCCTGGGTAGGCCACGACAAACATTTGGCGACTATAGGGTAGACGAAAGTGCGCTACTTTAATCTTCTGCAACACACCACCTAACTCGACTTGTTCCTGGCTCCAGTCGAACTGACAGGCATCAGCAGGCTGAAAGAGTAATGGCACGAATGCTGACGTTGGCTTTTGTGGCCCATGGGTGCTGGATTTCCAACTCCTAACGAAGCGTTGCACGCTGTCATAGGCGCCCATATAACCGATGGCTTGCAATCCTTCAAACATTCGATGTCCGCAACGGCGGCGTGGACGTGCAAGTTTGGCATCGTCAATCAGCCATTGCGTGAGTTGTTCTTTAAATGGACCCAGCTTGGGTGCTTCTGGCTGTACCCGTTTGTACTGAGGCTCTTCAACAGTAAGAAGGTGTTGCGTACCGTGGGTCGTGAGAGACCCATGTCTTTGGCGATGGCTGTAACCGTTTGCTTTTGTACCAAATATCGCCTGCGTATTTTCACGCTTAATCTTGCCGCTTTAGCGGCTTAGATTAGCGGGGAAGACCTTTACGGTCTCGTAAATCATGTCCATATAAATCACTCCAGATACCCCCAGCTAAAACACTGGATGGTGACATACTGAGGTGGAAACTATTGGACGCTGTTTAACACATATCATTCCAAAACGCCAAATCGAAAAGATTATCTAGAGCGCGAGGCACGGAATACCTCTTTGGGCTTGGCTGGTGAAGAATTCGTGTTGAACTACGAGCATCACAGGCTTTATACCTTAGGTCAGCATACATTAGCTGATAAAGTCGAACATGCCTCCAAAACTAAAGGCGACGGACTTGGTTTCGATATCCTTTCGTTTGAAGCCAATGGCCAAGAACGATTTATCGAGGTTAAGACTACGGCCTTTGGTAAAGAAACCCCGTTTTTCATCAGCCGAGGTGAAGTAGGCTTTTCAGAAAGTCATCAGAACGAATACCAACTTTATCGTCTTTTTAACTTTCGCCAAGTTCCAAAGATGTTCCAATTACATGGACGGATTGAAAAACACTGCGCACTAACCCCGATAAGTTACATTTGCGAATTTAGCTAAAAAGCAAAATGTAGCGCAGGCGCCCTCGCCTGCGCCACAAAACACCTCAAAACTCCAACGGATCCACATCCACCGCCCAGCGGATTTTCGAATTCAAGGGAACGCCCCCTCAAGCTCTCAACCAAGATTTTAAGTGCTCTCTGCAATGGCTGGGGCTATTCGCCTGCATCAGCAAGTGGCCGCGCTCCATGCCTTTGAGCCCTTCCATCTGTGGGCGCACAGGATTATAGACCGTAACCTTTTCACTCAAGCCATGAGCGGCACAGTATTGGGGCCAGGCCACAGCTTCAAGCCGCCTTCGAATACTGCTGAATCTCAGGAATAACGTCTTTCAAACTTTCCCGCGCCAGCTCAATATCGTAATGCGTTTGCAGATTGAGCCAGGACTGCGCATCGGTGCCAAAGAATGCAGCCAGACGTAAGGCTGTATCTGCCGTAATGGCGCGTTTACCCAGAACGATTTCATTGATACGCCTAGGCGCAACACTGATCGCTTGCGCAAGCCGATATTGACTGATGCCCATGGGGTTCAGAAAATCTTCAAGCAATACATCGCCTGGGGTGGGGATAGGTAATTTGCCACCTGTGACCACATCCGAGTAGTCGGTGCTTTGCAATTGCTCTCTCGTAATTTCAGTATTCATGATAACTCCTTAGTGATAGTCCACAATTTCAACTTCAAACGCATCGCCGTTTTCAAACCTGAAGCAAATTCTGAATTGCTGGTTTACCCGGATGCTCCAAAAACCTCGCCGATTTCCGCTAAGTTTTTCCAGGCGATTCCCCGGCGGCACCCGCATAAAATCAATGGTGGCCGCTGCCTCAAGTTGAATCAGCTTGCGCACTGCAATCATTTGAACTTCGCGACTGAATTTCTTAACCTCAAGGCCTTGAAAAATCGCCGCCGTTTTTTTGCACTTGAAGCTCTTGATCATTGTTTAATGTTAACGCTACTCGTTATTAACGTCAACCGTTATTAAAACAGCTTGTTTAGTTTGCATAACGGAAGCTGCTTAACATGCCCTGATTAATAGCTTTTATCGGCGGCCGCTTTTAGCACCACGCACTCTACCATCACCGCTGAATTGCCATCCATGAGCCATACCTGACCATCTTGAATGTTGCACTGTAGCTGCATATTCCTTTGTGCCAGGGCGGCGATGGCACGTGTGCTTTCTTGCGGTAAATTGATGATGGTGAGGTTTTTTAGGCGCTCGAACTGACTGCTGTTTTGCGCGTACCACATCTTGGCCGCACGACCGCCATAGCAGTACACAATGACTTGGTTGGCGCGGCCACAGGCTTTGCGGATGAGCTTTTCGTCTGGCAGGCCGACATCTATCCATAACTCAATGGCTCCCGTTAAATCTTTTTGCCACAAATCTGCTACATCGTCAGTCGTCATGCCCTGGCCAAACTCCAGGTATTCGTGCGCGTGCATGGCAAATGCCAACAACCGAACCATCATGCGCTCGTCCGTTTCTGACGGGTGGCGTGACAGCGTGAGTGTATGTTCTTGATAATAGTGCCGCTCCATATCCGCGATTTGCAGATTAGCTTTGAAGACGGTTGCTTTGAGGGCCATGATGTTGTCTTTGTTATAAATTTGTTCGAATCGTTTAAAACTCCAACGGATCCACATCCACAGCCCACCTAACTTTTGCCCCGAGTGCGCTTTCTCTTAACTGCTGCACCCATTGCCTCAGGAGCAGTTGCACGGCTTGACGGCTATCGCTCTGCATCAATAAGTGGCCGCGTTCCATGCCCTTCAGGCGCTCCATTTGCGGGCGCACCGGATCGTAAACCATGACTTTATCGGTCAACCCGCGCGCGCTATCAGCCGCTTGCTGCAAGAACTGCTCGACTATTCTGTAATTATTCGCTTCCGCGCGCAGTAGTGCCATAAAAGCATAGGGTGGAAATTGCGTCATCTTGCGCTCGCTTAGCAGAGCCTCCGAATGGGCAGCGTAATCCTGCTCTCGCAGGGCGTTGAATAGCACATGATCCGGAAATGCGGTCTGGATAAGCACTTCACCTGCCTTGTCAGCGCGTCCTGCGCGCCCGGCCACCTGCATCAACTGGGCAAACAAGCGCTCGGCAGCGCGAAAATCCGGACTGAACAAAGCACTATCGGTATCAATCACCCCCACCAAGGTTAGGTTAGGAAAATCGTGACCTTTGGCCAGCATTTGCGTGCCGACCAGGATATCCACTTCATCCGCATGCACCGCTGCGAGCATGTCAGTGAGTGCATGCTTACGCCGCGTGCTGTCTCTATCTACCCTCAAAATTCTTGCCTCGGGCAATAGGGCGGCCAATGTTTGTTCCAGCCGCTGCGTGCCGTGGCCGGTAGGGTGCAAATCCGGATTGCCGCAACTGGGGCACTGGCGGGTAATCCGCTCCTCATGTCCGCAATGATGGCAGCGCAGCCTTCTTTGCTTTAGGTGCACCACCAATCTTGAGCTGCAACGTGAACAGGGTGCTATCCAGTTACATGCTGAACATAGCAGCACCGGCGCATAGCCACGGCGATTGATAAACAGCAGGCTTTGTTCGCCTCGCTCCAGGCGCTCGCGCATGGCCGCAACCAGAATCGGTGATAGGCCATCTTGCGTGCCGCCCCTTGAAACATCTATGCAGCGGATATTAGGCAGCATGGCTTTTGCCACGGCGCGATCTGCCAGTTTGAGCAAACCATATTTGCCGCTTAACGCGTTATGCCAGGTCTCCAATGCGGGCGTGGCAGAACCGAGCAAAATAGGTATGTCGCGGCGTTTTGCGCGCATAAGTGCAACATCGCGCGCATGGTAGCGCATTCCATCCTGCTGCTTGTAAGAGCCATCGTGCTCTTCATCTACAATCACCAGCCGTAAATTCGGCATAGGGGTAAACACGGCGAGCCGTGTACCAATGACGATGCGCGCCTGGCCGGACTGTGCCAGACGCCAATTTTGTAAGCGCTCACTCTCGCCCAGATTGCTGTGCAGCGAGACCAGCGGGAAGTCTGGCAAGCGACTGCGGAAGCGCGCTTCAAGCTGCGGGGTAAGATTAATTTCGGGCACCAGCACCAGCACCTGGCCATCATGCTCTTGATCATTTTGGGCCAGCACGGATTGTATAAGGCGAATATAAACCTCGGTTTTTCCGCTGCCGGTAATGCCGTGCAGCAACCAGGGTTTGAATTTTTGCGTTTCTGCCAGTATGGCTTGCAGTGCCTGCACTTGATTTGGGTTGAGCTGTGGCTGTATCAGGTCTGGTTTGTGTGTGTTGTGCAAGCCCGCCAGCACTTCCTGTGCCTGAACCCAGCCAGCTTCAAGCATAACTTGCATGGCCTTACGCCAAGTGCCGGAAAGCTCATTCAAAGCTGATTCACTTAGTTGCCCACTTTCCAATAACGCCGAAAACACGCGGCGCTGGACGATTTTTTTAGCCGGTATCGCGTCTATTGCCTGGGCTTTGCCAAATTCAGTCAAGCTGTAAACATACTGCTTGCGGGAGACGGCTGGCTCGGTCTGCCGCAAACGTGTGGGCAAGGCAGCCAGCAAGGCCTGACCATAAGGATGCTGGTAGTAATCGGCGCAAAATTGCAGCAGGGCGAAGGTTTCGCTATCCAGCGACGGTTCATCGCCAAACGCCTGCAATATGGATTTCAGCTTGTCTGCGGGGACATCACTTTTGGCTGCGATATCCACCACAATGCCCACTTGTTTGCGCCGACCAAAAGGCACCACAACGCGCTGACCAATCTCGACCGCCAACCCGCCATCGAGATAATCGAACAGCTTGTCGAGGGGAACATCGAGGGCGACTTTGAGAATACGCTTAGTCATTCGCCCCGCCGTCAAATACGTTATGAGCGGAGTCGTGCAGTAGGTTAAAATACGTTTCTTTATACATGGTTTTATAACGGCTCCGTCTTGAAAGCACATCTTACCGAATTACTCCTGACAGCTGCAAAAAGCGTTGCGCCGGAGTCTGTCAATCTTGATATTTTGCTGGAGCGCCCAAAAACCGCGCAACACGGTGACTTTGCTACCAATCTAGCCCTGGCACTAGCCAAACCATTACGCCAAAATCCGCGCGCTATTGCCGAGAATTTAATCAAGGCAATACCCAACTCACCCTATGTTGAAAAAGTTGAAATCGCCGGTGCCGGGTTTATCAATTTCTTTCTCAATGCAAAAGCCAAACAGGCCGTGGTTGTGTTAATCCAGCAGCAGGGCGAGCGTTTTGGTTACAACAACAGCGGCAACAATCAAAAAGTACAAGTTGAATTTGTCTCGGCCAATCCCACCGGGCCATTGCATGTCGGCCATGGACGCGGCGCGGCAGTGGGTGATTGCATAGCGCGCTTGTTGGCTGCAAGCAGCTGGGATGTCACGCGCGAATTTTATTATAACGATGCCGGCGTACAAATCGAAAACCTCACCCATTCAGTGCAAGCCCATTGCAAAGGCATTACGACGGACCACCATGCCTGGCCGGAAGATGGCTACCGCGGCGACTATATTGCCGATGTGGCTAAAGCCTATCTGGCCAAAGAGACTGTCATCGCCGATGACATGCAAGTCACCGCCAGTGGTGATGTTGAAGATAGGGACTCGATACGCCATTTTGCCGTCGCCTATTTACGCCACGAGCAAGACATGGATCTGCGTGCTTTTGGCATCAAGTTTGATAAATTTTCGCTCGAATCGTCGTTCTACACCAACGGCCAGGTGAAGGACGCCGTGAACAAACTCATCGCCAGCGGCCACACTTTTGAGCAAGACAGCGCGCTTTGGCTGCGCACTACCGACTTTGGCGATGACAAGGATCGTGTAATGCGCAAGGCTGACGGCAGCTATACCTATTTCGTACCGGACGTGGCCTACCATCTGGATAAATGGCAACGCGGCTTTGTCCGTGTAATTAATGAAATGGGTGCAGACCACCACAGCACCATCACTCGCGTCCGTGCCGGCTTGCAAGCACTTAATATGGGCATCCCGCCAAGCTGGCCGGAATACGTGCTGCACCAGATGGTAGCGGTAATGCGTGGTGGCGAAGAAATGAAAATTTCAAAACGCGTCGGCAGTTACGTCACCTTGCACGATTTAATTGAAGAGGCCGGTTGCGATGCCACACGTTATTTTCTGATAGAGCGGCGTGCCGATTCACAGTTGGTGTTCGATATTGACCTCGCCCGCGCACAAACCAATAATAATCCGGTCTACTATATTCAATATGCCCATGCACGCATCTGCAAAGTACTCAGCCTGTGGTCGGGAGATGTTGCCAGCCTAAAAAGCGCTGACTTGACTCCGCTGAATGCCCTGCATGAGACTGCATTGATGCAGCGCCTGAGCGAATTCCCGGAGGTAGTGGAAATTGCCACGCAAGAGCTGGCGCCGCACATGATTGCAAATTATCTAAAAGATTTGGCCAGCGATTTGCATAGCTACTACAATGCTGAACAGTTCCTGGTAGATGATGAAACCATAAAGCTGGCGCGCCTGGCTTTAATCAGCGCCACACAGCAGGTATTAAAAAATGGCTTGCA